>CAZVRS010000051.1:0-6796 GCA_964630115.1 uncultured Candidatus Bathyarchaeia archaeon
AACCCCGATCCCTCAAACCTGCTCAGGGCCCGGGATGTCGTCTTGGCCATAGGGCGTGGCTTCTCGCCCGAGAGGGCCTTCAGGCTGCTGAGGGAGGAAGACGCCATGTTACGCATAATAGACCTGAGGGAGATATTCGGCCGCTCCAAATCGGACATCATAAGGGTCAAGGGCCGCATAATAGGCCGGGAGGGCAAGACTAGGCGCATCATAGAGGAGCTCACGGGCGCTTACGTTAGCGTCTACGGCCACACGGTCGCCATAATAGGCGGTATGGAGCAGGTCCAGGTTGCCGAGGAAGCCATACAGATGCTCATAGAGGGCCGCATGCACTCGACCGTTTACAGGTTCCTCCACAGGAAGAAGCGTGAGATGAAGCGCCGCAGGGCCCTGGAGCTCTGGGAAAAGCCCTACTGAGCAGAGGGGCCCAAGCCCGCCAGCTACCAGACGGTCCTGCCCGTGGCCTCAGCCTCCTCGTCATGCTTATTAGAGCCCTGCCTCCCACGCTCATGGTCGTGGAGGGGGCCGGTTGAAGACAGAACTATGCCACTTCTGCTTGAGAACGGGCGTTCTGTGCCCGAGGTGCGAGGAGAAGGTCAAGAAAGGGGAGGTGAGCCCATCTTACATGGAGATAGCTAGGTTGTTGCTCGAGCTGGAGTCTAAGGGCTTTAGCGCCCTGGAGGAAACCCACCTGCTTAACGTGGCTGAGGTAGGAGATGTGCTCGTCCTCGTGTTCGACCACGGCGACTTGGTCAAGCTTAAGCCCGTAAAAGGCCGGTTGGCCCGGACGCTCGAGGAGAAGCTGGGCAAGAAGGTCCACATAATGGAGGGCGGAGTGGACGAGAGGACCTTCATAGAACAGCTCTTCTGGCCCTCCACTCTGTTGACCATAAACAAGGTATGGCTCCCGGACGACAGCGTCGAGACCAAGGTCATCCTCAAGGGCAGGAGGCCCTGGGCCGACGTGAAGAAGCTCGTGGAAGTGGCCAGGCAGCTGAAGGGCCTATCGCTCAGGGTTGAGTTCGTGAGGTGAGCCCGCCGGGCGAGGAGGGCTGCGGATGCGCAGGTGGCGTAGGACCCACTATACCGACCAGCTCGGGCCCGAGATGGACGGCCAGGAGGTCGTCCTGACAGGCTGGGTGAGGGACATCAGGGACCTGGGCAAGATTTGCTTCGTGGTCCTCAAGGACAGGAGGGGGACGGTCCAGATAACGGCCCCAAAGAAGGTGGTGAGCGACGAGCTATACGAGGTCATCTCGGGCCTCGGAAGGCAATACTGCGTGGCCGTGAGGGGCATCGTGAGGGCGCACCCGGAGGCTCCCGGGGGCTTCGAGGTCATACCGAGGGAGGTCGAGGTCCTGTCGAAGGCCAGGTATCCGCTCCCCATAGACCCGACGGGCAGGACGCCAGCCGAGCTGGACGTGAGGCTGGACGCCAGGGTCCTCGACCTGACCCGTGATGATGTGAGGGCCATCTTCATAATCCAGCACGAGGTCCTCAGGGCCGTCAGGGAGTTCTTGTCCGAGGAAGGGTTCGTGGAGGTCTTCACGCCCAAGATAATCGCCACGGCAACGGAAGGCGGTGCTGCCCTCTTCCCCGTCAAGTATTTCGATAAGGAAGCCTACCTGGCCCAGAGCCCCCAGCTCTACAAGGAGGAGCTGACGCTCAGCTTCGAGCGTGTCTTCGAGATAGCCCCCTACTTCAGGGCTGAGGAATCCCACACACGCCGGCACTTAAGCGAGTTCGTCATGATAGATGTGGAAGCCGCCTTCGCAGATGCCGAGGACGTGATGGACGTGCTCGAGCGCCTCATAAGGCACGTGTTCAAGGCCGTCAAGGAGCGCTGCCGCAGGGAGCTGGCCCTCCTGGGCCGTGAGGACCTGGAAGTGCCCCAGGTGCCCTTCGAGAGGCTGACGTATGACGAGGTCCTCGAGATCGTCCGGTCGGAGGGCTTCGACGTGCCCTGGGGCGAGGACTTCCCAACGCCAGCCCTAAGGGCCCTCGGGGCCAAGAAGCCCGGCTTCTACTTCATAACGGATTGGCCGACGGCCTCCAAGCCCTTCTACATAAAGCCCCGGGATGACAGGCCCGAGGTGTGCGAGGCCTTCGACCTCATGCACGGCTGGCTAGAGCTGGCCTCCGGCGGGACGAGGATAAACGACAAGGAGCTGCTGATAAGGCGCCTGAGGGAGCAGGGCCTCAACCCGGCCAGCTTCGAGCACCACCTCAAGACCTTCGATTACGGAATGCCCCCCCACGCCGGCTGGGCCATAGGCTTGGCTAGGCTCATGATGGTCATAACGGGCAAGCAGAACATAAGGGAGGTAGTCCTCTTCCCGAGGGACAAGTTCAGGCTCGTGCCCTGAGCTGAGCCGGGCCTCTATACCAGCTCGGCCAATACCTCAGTTATGTCCGATACGGCCAGGGAACGGGCCATTTCCCGCACGGCCTTGGAGAAGGCATGAAGGCAGGACGGGCAGGCCGTCACGAGCACGTCGGCCCCCGTCCTGAGGGCTTCCTCGACCCGCCTTTTCGCCATGGCCTCGGCCAGGTCCGGGTAGGTCAGGAAGCCCAGTTGGCCGTAGCCGCAGCAGCCCGTCATCTGCCTGCTGGCCTCCATCTCGGCCAACACGAGGCCGGATTGCCACAGGAGCTCCCTCGGTGCCTCATAGATGCCGAGCGAGCGGGCTAGGATGCATGGGTCGTGGTAAGTGGCCTTAAGCTCTACCTTGCGCTTCAGGACCAGCTTGCCCTCCCTCAGCAGCCTCCTGAAGAAGACGGCCGTGTGCTCCACCTGGACCTTGAGGCCCGTGAGGGCCGGGAAATACCGCTCCAACATCTCAGTGCAGCTGGGGCAAGGAGTTATGACCAGCTCGGGCCCGGCGGCCCTCAGCTCGCCTGCTAGTGCCTTGGCGGCCTTCCTGGCTTCTTCCCTGAGGCCCATCTTGAGCAAGGGGAAGCCACAGCAAGGCCCCTCAAGGACCGAGAAAGACAGGCCAGAGGCTTCGAGGACCTTCTCCACGGCCTTCACTATGCCCGGCTCCAGCTCAGAGGCCACGCAGCCCGTGAAGACCAAAATCGGCTTCTTCTCATCCATGGGCCTCCTGGCGACCTCTTTCGACCAGGGATTGCCGTGCTCCAAGATGACCTTGGCCAGCTCGGCCACCTCGCCCGGCGGGCTGATACCGGCCCCCAAGAGGGCCTCACGCACGGCCCTCAGGGCGTCGGCCACCTTCACGCCAGCCGGGCATACGACCTCGCAGGCACCACAGGAGTTGCAGGAGAACAGCCTGTCTAAGAAGGCCTCGTCCGGCTCAAGGAGGCCCTCGGCCATATACCTGGCCATCATGAGGCGCCCCCTGGCGTTCCAGCCCTCGGAGCCCTTCACGGCGAAGGTGGGGCAGGCCGACCGGCAGAGGCCGCACCTGAAGCACTTGTAGAGTTCCGAGAGGGCTTCCTCGGGCAAGCTGATGGCCTTCTTCATGGCCCGGCCTCCCATATCTTGCCCGGGTTCAGTATGCCGTTCGGGTCCAGGGCCCTCTTTATGGCCCTCATGACCTCGACTTCGGCCCTCGAGTGCTCGAGGGTGAAGAAAGGCGCCTTTGAAAGCCCTATGCCGTGCTCGCCCGTGAGGGCGCCGCCCAGCTCTAAGGCCGCCTTAGCCAGCTCCCGGGCCGCCAGCTTGGCCTTCCTGGCTTCCCCTGGGTCCCTCTCGTCGAACAATATGACCGGGTGGAGGTTCCCATCGCCGGCGTGGCCGAAGGTGGCTATGAGCATGCCGAGCTCCCTCGATATCTTGTCTATCCTCTCCAGCATGTCGGGCAACTTGCTGACGGGGACCGTGATGTCCTCGTGGATGCTGGAGGGCCTCAGCCTTGCCAGGGCTGGCGAGGCGGCCTTCCTTAACTCCCATATCTCTGAGGCCTCTGCCTCGCTCTCCGCCACCCTGACCTTCAGGTTCGTGGCCTCGCACAGCTTCTTGGCTTCCCTCAGCCTCGCCCTGACGTCCGACAGCGTGTAGCCATCGAACTCGAATATCAGCATGGCCTCACAATCCGGCAGTTCGGCTCCCGTGAACTCCGAGACGGCCCTGAGGGTGTGCTTATCCATTATTTCGGCCGCAGAGGGCGTCAGGCCCCTCGTGAGGACGTAGAAGACGGCTCGGCCAGCGTCCCTCAGGTCCCTGGCGAAGGCCGACATGGCCAGGGCATACTTCGGCCTCGGGAAGAGGCGTAAGAGGGCCTTCGTGATGACGCCGAGGGTCCCCTCCGAGCCCACGAACAAGTGGACCAAGTCGTAGCCCGACACGCACTTCCGGGTCCTGCTGCCCGTCCATATGACCTCGCCCGTGGGGAGGACGACCTCTAGGGCCTGGACCCAATCCCCGAAGGTCCCATATTTCACGGCCCTCACTCCGCCGGCATCCTCGGCTATGCAGCCCCCTATGGTGCAGACGGCCCCCGAGGCCGGGTCCGGCGGCAGGAAGAGGCCGTAGGGCTCGAGGGCCTTGTTAAGGTCCTGCCACACGACGCCGGGCTCCACGAGGGCCAACATGTTGGCCACATCTATGTCTAAGATGCGGTCCATCCTGGTCATGACCATGAGTATGCCGCCCTTGGCTGGCACGGGGCCACCGCTGAGGCAGGTCCCAGCCCCCCTTGGCGTTACGGGCACCTTGTATTCGTTGGCCAGCTTCAGGACGGCGCTCACCTGCTCCGTCGTGCGTGGCCAGACGACCACGTCCGGCATGCCGAAGTTCTCGGAGGCATCTCTGGCGTAGCAGAGCAGCTCCACGGGCTCTGTGGTCATGTTGTCGGGCCCCACTATGTCCTCAAGGGCCTTTAGCAGCGATGGCTTAAGCAAGCCCGCACCCCGGCTCCAAGGCGGATAGAATTCATAAGCTTTCCCATCTGAGGCCCGGTGGGCATGGTTAATTCTTATAACCATCCGGCCCAAGGGCCAAACGCCAGGTGGTCCCCATGTCGGAGATAAGGGAGCTGCCTGGCACCCGTGGATTTGAACGGGTAGGAGCTCACACCCACATAAAGGGCCTGGGGCTCGATGAGAACCTCAGGGCCGTGAGGATAAAAGATGGCATGGTAGGTCAGGAGAGGGCCAGGGAAGCCGCTGGCCTCGTCGTGGAGATGATAAAGCAGGGAAAGCTTGCCGGGAAGTGCATAATACTGGCCGGGCCGCCGGGGACAGGCAAGACGGCACTGGCCGTGGCCATCTCCAGGGAACTAGGCCCTAACGTGCCCTTCCTCCAGCTCAGCGCCAGCGAGATATACAGTGCCGAGAGGAAGAAGACAGAGGTCCTCATAGAAGCCATGAGGAAGTGCATAGGCGTGGAAATACACGAGATGCGTGAGGTCTACGAGGGCGAGGTAGTCGACCT
Organism: uncultured Candidatus Bathyarchaeia archaeon; assembly: GCA_964630115.1. Classification (GTDB taxonomy): domain Archaea; phylum Thermoproteota; class Bathyarchaeia; order EX4484-135; family EX4484-135; genus EX4484-135. The sequence continues at coordinate 5,396 of CAZVRS010000051.1, forward strand.
TAAGATAAACATGGTGCCCCACCCCTACAACCCATACCAGAAGGTCCCAGAGAGCGTCAGGATAAGGCTCAGGACCACGGAGGAAGAGCGGACCGTTGAAGCTGGCTCCCACATAGCCGAGCAAATAATAGCCTACGGCGTCACGGAGGGCTGCGTCATACAAATAGATGCCGAGACGGGCCGGGTGGTCAACTTGGGCATATGTGCCGATAGCGATAAAGCGAAGCTCTACGAGATAGACGCCAGGAGGAAGGTCCCGAGGCCGACGGGCAAGGTGAAGAAGCAGAAGGAATTCGTTTACACGCTAACGCTGGCCGACCTAGACGAGATACATGCCAGGAGGAGGCGTGGAGGGCTATTCTCGCTCCTCTTCGGCCTGGGGGAGGAGAGCCGGGAGATCGACCCGGAGGTCAGGGCCATGGTGGACGAGCAGGTCAAGCGCATGGTTGACGAGGGGCGGGCCTTCATCCATCCAGGCGTGCTATTCATAGACGACGCCCACATGCTGGACCTGGAGGCCTTCAGCTTCATAGGCCGTGCTTTAGAGAGTGAGCTCTCGCCCATAATAATCCTGGCCACGAACCGTGGCTTCGCCCGGATAAGGGGGACGGACATAGAGAGCCCGTTCGGCTTCCCGCTCGACCTGATAGACAGGGCGGTCATAATAACGACGGAGGAATACGATGCAGAGACCATAAAAGAGATACTGCGGATAAGGGCCCGGGAGGAAGGCATAAACATAGGCGAGGAAGCCCTCGATGAGCTGACCAGGATAGGGGCCAGGACATCGCTCAGGTATGCCGTCCAGCTCCTCAGCCTGGCTGCCCAGAACGCCCGTGTGGCCAAGCGTGACGTGGTGAACGTTGAGGACGTGAGGCGTGTGGACAAGCTCTTCATGGACGTGGGCGAGGCAGCCGAATACCTGCACAAGTATGAGGAGAGGATGCTGAAGCACTAGCGGAACGCAGCATTTATCTCAAGCCCCTCGGACGGGCCAATTGGTGTGGTGCTTGGGCCGGGAGGGGGGCCGCAGGCCTAGGATAGGCCACATAAAAGCCAGGAGGAGGCCGAGGATAGGCCATATCAGGGCCAGGGAAGTGGGTGAGGGACCCGTTGGCCGTGAGGATAAGGCTGTGCGTGAGGGACCGTGAGACGCCCTGGGTGATAGCCGATGCCATCATATCCACGATAGAGCACGAGGTCCTCGTGAGCGATAAGCTAATGGGGGCCCTGGGGATAGCCATAGAAGATGGGGCCGAGGGCCTCTGGAGGTTCAGGTCCGAGGGCCTAGACAGGCTCAGGCGTTCTGAACCGCTCCAGCTGTGGTGAGAGGGGCTTACTCAACGTATATGGCTGGCCTATACGGCCTGGCCAGCTTGGCCCTGCCCTTCGGGTCGTAGC
>CAZVRS010000052.1:0-6715 GCA_964630115.1 uncultured Candidatus Bathyarchaeia archaeon
CCATAGTCTTATCCACCATCTCCCTGGGCTTGTTCTTAAGGACCCACTCCCGGAATTCATCAGGATCCATCCAGCCTAAGAGTTCTCCCTCGCCCCTCTCTAGTATCTCCACGGAGCCTTCCATATCCCTCCCCGGCTGGGGGGAAGCCCCCTTGATAATATAACACTTACCGCTTGCCGTGAGGGGGGCTTAAGCCATCTCGGCCGAGGTGCCAACTCATTAACTTTAATACTCCCGGCTCAGCCCGACGTAAAGGTGATGCGGGGTGGCCTCCCATAACCTAGAACGCTTAAGATCTGAACTCGAGGAATGGGAGAAGACGGAATTAGCTGAAACGCTTAAGAAGAGACCAGAACTCAAGCCTGAATTTAAGACGGCATCAGGCATACCGGTCAAACGCCTTTACACGCCTCTCGACCTGGCCAGTAAAGACTACTTGCGTGATCTGGGCTTCCCGGGCCGTTATCCATTCACCAGAGGTATTTACGCCACTATGTATAGGGGCCGGATATGGACTATGAGGCAGTATGCAGGTTACGGGACGGCCGAGGAAACCAATAAGCGCTTCAAGCTCTTACTAGCCCAGGGTCAGACGGGCTTAAGCGTGGCCTTCGATTTCCCCACCCAGCTCGGTCTAGATCCTGATCACCCGCTGGCAGCTGGCGAAGTGGGCCGGGTGGGCGTCTCGATCTTCAGCTTAGAGGAGATGATGAGGCTCTTCAAAGGCATACCGCTGGGCCAGGTCACGACCTCTATGACCATAAACGCTACGGCCACGGCCATCCTAGCCATGTATATAGCTACGGCGGAAGCTCAGGGTTACGAACAGGCCCTTTTAGGCGGAACGGTCCAGAACGATATACTGAAGGAATACGTGGCCCGTGGCCTCTACGTCTTCCCGCCCGAGCCGTCCATGAGGTTAGCAGTAGACCTCATAGAATACTGCACAAAACACATGCCTAAGTGGAACCCGATTAGCATAAGCGGCTACCACATACGTGAGGCAGGTGCAAACGCCGTCCAGGAGCTCGCCTTCACGTTCGCAAACGCCATAGCTTACGTGGAGGAGTGCGTAGAACGTGGCATGAAGGTAGACGAGTTCGCTCCACGCTTCTCTTTCTTCTTCTCCGTTCATAATGATTTCTTTGAGGAGATAGCCAAGTTCAGGGCCGCTCGCCGCATCTGGGCCAAGATAATGAAGGAACGCTTTGGGGCTGAGAAGCCCCGCTCCTGTATGCTCAGGTTTCATACTCAGACGGCTGGCTCGACCTTGACAGCCCAACAACCCCTGGTCAACGTAATTAGGGTAGCCCTCCAGGCCCTAGCTGCTGTGCTCGGCGGCACCCAATCTCTCCACACGAACGCCTTTGATGAGGCACTCTGCCTTCCGAGCGAGGAAGCCGCCCTCCTGGCCCTCAGGACCCAGCAAGTCATAGCTTATGAAACGAACGTGATTAATACGGTAGACCCGCTCGGGGGCTCTTACTATGTTGAATGGCTAACGGATGAGATAGAGGAAAGGGTATGGCGTTATCTAGACCGTATAGAAGGCCTAGGAGGAGCTGTCAAGGCCATAGAGAAGGGCTATATCCAGGGCGAGATCGCTCGCTCTGCTTATGAGCAGCAGAAAGCCTTAGAGAAGGGCGAGCTGATCGTGGTGGGCGTGAACAAATTCAGGGTCGAGGAGAGAACCCGGGTTGAGATCCTTAAAGTGGACCCCGCCATTGAGGAGAAGCAGTTAGAACGTCTCAGGGCCCTAAGGGCTAGAAGGGATAAAGCCAGGGTGGAGAAGGCATTAGATAAGATCAGAAGGGTTGCAGAAGAAGAGGTCAACATCATGCCACACATGTTAGAGGCCGTCAAGGCCCGGGCCACGATAGGGGAGATATTCGGTGCCTTGAGGGAGATATACGGCGAGTATAAACCTCCTCACATCTTCTGAGCTTTAATCCAAGACCAAGAGGGGCTGACCTGTCGAAACTGATGAGCCCTCGGAGACCATGATTTCACGGACCACGCCGTCCCTCGGGGCCCTTATCTCGTTCTCCATCTTCATGGCCTCTATGATGAGGAGCACATCGCCCTTCCTGACCTCATCTCCGACCCTGACCTTAAGGGAGATGACTTTCCCGGGCATAGGCGATAGTATGGCCCCTCCCACGGGCTTGATGACCGATCTGGGTCTTCTGATCCCCGGCTGGGTCAATTCCCGCCTGATCTTATTTGCCTCCCAAGAGGAACTCTTGAGTAGCGGCTCAAGTTCCACACGAAAGGGTTTACCTTCTACTTCGACCTCGAAGACCTGGGGACCTATCTCCTTGATCTTAACCTCGTATTTATGTCCATTCACGATCAAAACCATTCCATCGCCTTTTGAGCCTTCTATTACTCTGACCGAGTGCATGCGTCCTCCTATCAAGGCGTGGAAGGAACCATCTGGCTTTCCCTCAACCCTAAGTTTGTAGTGCTTACCTGACACCCTCACGCTGTAGTCCCTAGCGGACAGGAAAACCACCCCCCAGCTATCCCGGGCCTATTAAAGAGCTTCCAGGCCGACGTGCGTTCACGGGCTGCTCTAAGTCTCAGCAGAGGTTGGCGAGGCCTCCTCATGTGGTATAAGGCTGATGCTATGACGGCTACCACGGCCAGATCGGCTTGGGTTTCTTGAACAGATTTTAAAAGAGCCTCTAACTTCTCGTCTAGGTATTGTGTGTGAATACGGCCTTCCACGAAGTCCACATCAAACATTATGGCCTTGTGCAGGGGCACGTTTGTTCTTATGCCTTCTATGACGAGTTCCTCCAAGGCGTTCCTCATCCTAACTATGGCTTCCCACCTATCTATGCCCCACGTGGCCAACTTAGCTATGAGAGAATCGTAGTATATCGGAATCGTGCAGCCCGGGTAGAGAGCCGTATCCACCCTGACCCCCGGCCCCCCGGGTGGCCTGAAATTTAAGACCCGGCCAGGACAAGGGACGAAACCGTTAAAGGGATCTTCAGCACAAATACGGCAGTTTATGGCGTGGCCTCTAATGACCACCTCGTCTTGGTCGAGCCAGAGTTCCTCGCCAGCTGCAATCCTTATCTGGGCCTTCACAAGATCAACACCTGTCACCATCTCGGTTACCAGGTGCTCCACCTGGATACGCTTGTTCACCTCTATGAAGTAGAAACGGCCCTCTTGGTCTCTAATGAACTCAACAGTGCCAGCATTCACGTAGTTAAGCGCCTTAGCGGCCTTTATAGCCCATTCCCCCACGAACTCCCTGACTTCTTCGTTTACCACGGGTGATGGAGCTTCTTCCACGACCTTTTGGTAACGCCTCTGGATAGAACATTCCCTCTCGCCCAGATGGATGATATGGCCGTGTTCATCAGCTAATATCTGGAACTCTATATGCCTGGGCTTTTCCACAAATTTCTCCACATATATGGATGGTTTCCCAAAAGCCAGATGGGCCTCCTTGCTGGCTATTTCAAAAGCCTTTTTTACGTCTTCGCTATTCCAGGCCACCCTCAGACCACGACCTCCCCCGCCGAAGGCGGCCTTTAGCAGAACCGGATATCCTAATTCCTCAGCTATCTCGATGGCTTCTTCAGCGTCTTTAACGGGTCTTAGGGGTCCAGGTATGACCGGTATGCCAGCCTTGGCCACGATGCGCTTAGTAGCCACCTTGTCCTCCATGAGCTCCATGGATTTGGGTGTAGGGCCTATGAACTTCAGGCCAGCTTCCTCACATGCCTTAGCGAACTCCGGGCTCTCTGCCAAGAAGCCGTAGCCCGGGTGAACAGCCTCAGCTCCGCTTTTCTCGGCTATATCTAAGATGCGTTCTATGTTCAGGTAGCTCTCAGCCGGGGGAGGAGGCCCTATACAGTAGGCTTCGTCAGCGTAGGCCACGTGAAGCGAATCCTTGTCTGCCTCGGAGTAAATGGCTACCGTGCGTATACCGAGTTCCCGGCAGGCCCTAATGACCCTGAGGGCTATCTCGCCCCGGTTAGCCACGAGCACCTTATTGAACATCCTCAGGTTAGACATGTAGAGCCATTTAAGGGTTCAGGCTCCCACTCCGTTACTGCACATCTCAAGCACAGCGGTAGCTACGCCGGGGCTTTAAAGGGGTATATTTCCGTGCTTCTTCGGGGGCCTGGTCTCACGTTTGTTAAGGAGCATCTCAAGGGCCGATATGAGCTTGGGCCTGGTCTCCGAGGGCTCTATCACATCATCTATGTAGCCCCTCTGAGCAGCCACATACGGGTTAGCGAATTTACGTCTGTATTCAGCTATCAGCTTACGCCTTAAGGCCTCTGGATCCTTAGCCTCAGCCAGCTCCTTCCTGAATATTATGTTTATAGCCCCTTCTGGCCCCATGACGGCTATCTCAGCAGTTGGCCAAGCTAGATTTATGTCTGCTCCGGAGTGTTTCGAGCCCATTACGTCATAAGCGCCTCCATAAGCCTTCCTCAGTATGACGGTTATCTTCGGAACGGTGGCTTCACAATAAGCGTAAAGCAGCTTGGCCCCGTGCCTTATGATGCCCCCGTGCTCCTGTTCTATGCCCGGTAGAAAGCCAGGAACATCCACGAAAGTTATAATAGGTATGTTGAAGGCATCGCAGAATCGGACGAACCTTGCGGCTTTACAGGACGAGTTTATATCCAGAGCACCGGCGAACCAGAGGGGCTGATTGGCTACTATGCCTACCGCATGGCCGTTTAATCTGGCGAAGCCTATCACTATGTTCGGGGCGAAGTGGGGTTGGACTTCTAAGAACTCCCCATTATCAACCACGCTCCTTATGACCTCTTTCACGTCGTAGGGCTTATCTGGGTCATCTGGTATGAGGCTGTTCAAATGCTCATCGGTTCGGTAGGGGTCATCTCCCGTCTCCACGTAGGGCGGGTCCTCCATGTTATTAGATGGTAGGTAACTAAGCAGACGCCTTATCAGATCGAAGCATTCCTCCTCCGTATCCGTTACAAAGTGGACCACGCCGCTAAGTTGGGCATGGACATCGGCTCCGCCGAGTTCGTCAAAACTGACCTCTTGGCCCAAGGCTGCCTTAACGACCTGAGGACCTGTTATAAACATGTGGCTTATCCCCCTCACCATTATGATAAAATCCGTTAGGGCTGGCGAATAGACAGCTCCGCCAGCACAGGGACCCATTATGGCGGATATCTGAGGTATGACGCCTGAGGCCAAGACGTTCCTGAAGAATATATCACCGTAGCCTGCCAGGCTGGCCACGCCTTCTTGGATACGAGCTCCTCCAGAGTCGTTTAGCCCTATCACGGGAGCTCCTACCTTCATGGCCAAGTCCATGAGCTTGCAGACTTTCTTGGCGAACATCTCGCCCAGAGAACCCCCAAAGACCGTGAAATCGTGGGCGAAGACGAAGACCAGACGGCCATCTATGGTCCCGTAACCGGTTACTACGCCGTCTCCAAGGTAACGCCTCTTCTCTAAGCCGAAGTCGTAGCAGCGGTGGACTACAAAGGCATCTAGCTCCGTGAAGCTACCTGGGTCCAAAAGCAATTCTAATCTCTCCCTGGCCGTGAGCTTTCCTTTGGCGTGTTGACGTTCTATGCGCTCTGGGCCACCGCCCAGCTTGGCCTTCTCCCTGAGCTCCTTGAGGTGCCTTATCTTCTCTGCCACGGTCGGCTCTGACATCTATCGCACCCTAAGGATGCCCGCATCAAGTCCTCTTAAGCCTAAGCCAGAACCTAACGGTAGAAGAAGGCCCAAAGGACTTGATTGCTCCATCTGGCAACTTGACCAGGAGAGAACCATCGTCAGTTAGGCCTAATGCAATACCGGAGAACCTAAGTCCTCCCTCTGATATAATGACCCTTGCTGGGAAGCCCATGAACTCCTCTACTTCCTCGAGCAAAGCTGATTTTTCCCCTCTTGAGAGGGCTTCGTAATAAGAGCAGAGGGAGGAAAGGCACGAGAAAAGCAATTCCTCACGGTTGATTCTATGGTTTAACTCCTCGAGGAGGGTGGTGGCTTCATACCTTATCTCATCAGGGAACTCCTTAAGGCTGAAGTTGGCGTTTATGCCAATGCCCACTATAGAGAAGAGCAGCTCTTCGCCGGAGAAGAAGTTCTCAACCAATATGCCACATACCTTCTTACCGTTGATGAGGACGTCATTCGGCCATCTGAGCTCGGTATTGAGACCGTAAAGATCAGATAAGGTTCTGGCCACAGCCAGGGCGGCCACAAGCGGTAAAAGTTGGAGGTTCTCCCGAGTTAGGCAGGGCCTAAGGATAATGGAGAACCAAAGGCCTCCGGGGGGTGATGCCCACCTCCTGCCAAATCGCCCTCTCCCCTTCGTCTGCTCTTCGGCCATTACGACCGTCCACTCGGGCCAGCCCTTGGAGGCCAGCTCCCTCGCCACATCGTTTGTGGAGCCCACGATATCGAATTTAACGAGCTTGAAACCCGTCATGCCATACAGGATTTCCCGGCCTCATGTATTTAAGTGGTTAATTGAGGCAAGCCACGGTTCCTGGCCTGAGCATTAGCGAACGGCAAGTTGATGGCCGAAGTTCACCAAGGCGCTCGGGGGCCGCCTTCCTCGACAACTTTTAAGGGCCCTGCCTCCCCCAAGGTGGGGCACGGCCTTGGAGTTCAAGCTGACCGAAGAACAGGAAGCCATAAGGCAGGCCGTCAGGGAGTTCTGCGAGAAGGAGTTCACGGAAGACGTGG
>CAZVRS010000053.1:0-6691 GCA_964630115.1 uncultured Candidatus Bathyarchaeia archaeon
TGACGGACGAGTAGCTCAGGCCCGTCCGGTCGGCTATCTGGGCCATGGTGAGGCCCGGCTCTTCCTCGAGGGCCTTTAGTATCTTCGTCCTGGCGTCTAAGCCGGGCCTGACGTTCCTCTTACGGGTCAGATATGCCTTGGGGTGGTAGGGCATCCCCGGCCAAGGTATGACCGAGGTTTTAAGAACGTTGTGCCTCCCGAGATGCCACCGCCATCTCCTACGCCCGTCCCCCTCGGCCAGCAAGTAAGTGCGGGAGCACAATTAATAAAGGGGATTCCCCTCGCATCTAGCGAGCATGAGGCTGAGGGCGGTATTCGAGAGGTCGTGCCCCAACTGCGGCGGCAGGATAAGCGATGTGAGGCTCCTCATGGGGATACCGTGCGAGAAGTGCCTCCCCCTGCCGGACGAAGAGCTCTTGGAAAAGCTGAAGGGCCTGAGCAGGGAGGAAGCCATGTCCTTCTGCCTCAAGAAGCTGGAGGAGTTCGGCACCCTGAAGCACTACGCCAGCTTGGTCGAGTTCCACAGGAAGGTGGCGGACTTCGAGGCCTTCTTCGAGAAAGCCCTCGGATGCCCTCCCTGGAGCGCCCAGAGGACGTGGGCGAGGAGGGCCCTATCGGGCAAGAGCTTCGCCATAGTAGCGCCCACCGGGAGCGGCAAGACGGCCTTCGGCTCCATCCTAGCCCTCTACATGGCTTCTAAGGGCCTGAAGAGCTACATACTCGTCCCTACTTCCCTCCTCGTCAAGCAGGTGTATGAGAAGGCGACCTCCATGGCCGATAGGGCGGGCCTAGAGGCCAGGATAGTGTGCTACCACTCCATGCTAACGAAGAAGAAAGCCGAGGAAGCCCTCAAGGCCATAAGAGAAGGGGATTACGACGTCCTGATAACGACCTCGTTCTTCCTGGCCCGCAGGCGTGAGCTCCTAGAGGGCCGGAAGTTCGACTTCATATTCGTGGACGACGTAGATGCCTTCCTCAGGTCCTCTAAGAACGTGGACGTGGTCTTAGAGATGTTGGGCGTCCCTCCCGAGGCCGTAGAGAAGGCCCTAGAGGTCCTGAAGCTGAGGACCGAGGTATCGAAGCTGCTGAGGGAGAAGAAGGCCTCTGAGGAGCTCGACAAGCTGAGGGAGAAGCTGCTCGACCTTGAGGCCGAAATAGAAGCCGTGAGGGAGGCCCCGGGCAAGGGGGTCCTCATCGTATCGGGTGCTACCATAAGGGCCAAGAGGACGAAGCGCATCAAGCTCTTCAGGGAGCTCTTAGGCTTCGAGGTGGGAGGCCGTTCCGAAGGGCTGAGGAACGTGGAGAACGTCTTCGCCATCCCGGAGGGGCCCCTAGAGGAGGCTGTCTTGAGCCTGGTGAAGCAGCTCGGCCCCGGGGGCCTCGTCTTCGTCCCGCTGGACAAGGGCTCTGCCTACGCTGAGGAGCTGGCCGAGTTCCTGAAGGAAAAGGGCATCAGGGCCGAGGCCTTCACGAGGGCCCGGAAGAAGGTGGTAGACGCCTACATCTCGGGTGACTTGGACGTGCTAGTGGGCGTCGCGTCCTTCAGGAGCCCCCTAGCCCGTGGCATAGACCTGCCAGCTAGGATACGCTACGCCGTCTTCGCAGGCGTCCCGAAGATGCGCATAAGCCTGGCCATCTCCGAGTTCAGGCCCCACAGGGCCGTCATACTCTTGGCCAACCTCAGGGACGTGCTGTCGGGAGAGGAAGCCGATAGGGCTGACGCCTACATAGCCAGGCTAAGGCGCATATCGGCCCTGCTTAGGCGTGATGAGCTGAAGGAGGTCGTCCAGGCCCTCGCGGAGGGCAGGCGCCTGTCAGGCTTCCTGGAGCACGCTAGGTCGTTCTTCGAGGAGGTCTGGCGTTTCCTGAAGGACCTCTTGGCCAGGCCGGACGTGAGGGAGGCCATAAGGGCCAGCCCGCACCTCTCTCTGGACGAGGAAGCTGGCGAGCCCTACCTGATAGTGCCCGACCCTGTGGGCTACCTCCAGGCATCAGGTCGCACGTCTAGGCTATATGCCGGCGGCATTTCCAAGGGCCTCTCGGTCCTGGTCGTGGACGACCAGAAGGCCTTCAACGGCCTCAGGAGGGCCCTAAGGTGGTATCTGGAGGAGGTGGAGTGGCACTCCATAGATGAGGTCGACCTCAAGGCCATAATGGCCGAGGTTGACCGTGATAGGGAGCTGATAAGGAAGCTCATGGCTGGCGAGGTCGTCGTGGAGCTGAAGGACCCCATGAAGACGGCCCTCTTGGTGGTCGAATCGCCCACCAAGGCCCGGACCATAGCCAGGTTCTTCGGGAAGCCCACCAAGCGTGAGGTAGGCCCCCTGACGGTCTTCGAGATATCCACGGGCGATTTCTTCCTCAACGTGGTGGCCAGCAAAGGCCACGTCTTCGACCTCGTGACGAAGGGCGGCTTCCACGGCATAGAAGTCCATGACGGCCACTTCGTCCCCATCTACGGCACCATAAAGCGCTGTAGGAAGTGCGGGGAGCAATACACGGACGATCTGGAGAAGTGCCCGAACTGCGGCGTGGAGCTGGACGACAAGGCCGAGCTGCTGGAGGCCCTCAGGAAGGTGGCGAGCGAGGTAGATGTGCTGCTCGTGGGGACGGACGCAGATGCTGAAGGCGAGAAGATAGGCTGGGACATAGCGACCTCCCTGGCGCCCTACGTTCGTGAGATAAGGCGTGTGGAATTCCACGAGATAACCCGCAGGGCCCTCATGGAGGCCCTCAGGAACCCGAGGGACATAGATGAGAAGCTCGTGGAAGCCCAGATACTGAGGCGTGTTGAGGACCGCTGGATAGGCTTCGAGCTCAGCCAGAAGGTCCAGGCCTACATGCACAGGAGGACCCTCTCTGCTGGCCGTGTCCAAACGCCCGTGCTCAGGTGGATCGTGGAGAGGTGCGATGAGTGGAGGAGGAGCTTCAAGGACTGCTTCGGAATAACGCTTGAGAACGGCCTGAAGGTCGTCTTGAAGCTCCCCAGGATGACGGCCAGGGAGATCGAGGCCCTCGTGAAGGAGCTGGAGGGCTCCAGGTGCGTCATAAAGTCCGTGGAGCACGAGGAAGTAGAACTGTCGCCCCCGCCTCCCTTCACGACGGACTCCATGCTCAGGGAGGCCTCAAGCAAGCTGAAGATGGGCGCCAAGCAAGTAATGGCCCTGGCCCAGGAGCTCTTCGAGACGGGCCTCATAACCTACCACAGGACGGACAGCACCCGTGTTTCGTCGGCCGGCATAGGCGTGGCAAAGGAATACATATCCGAGCGATGGGGTGAGGAATACTTCGCACCTAGGTCCTGGGCCCTAGGCGAGGAAGGAGCTCATGAGTGCATAAGGCCCACGAGGCCCATAGACGCCCAGAGGCTTAGGCAGCTCATAAGGATGGGCGTCATAAGGCTGGCCAGGCGCCTCAGGCCAGAGCACTTCGCCCTCTACGACCTGATATTCAAGCGCTTCATGGCGAGCCAGATGAAGAAGGCCCGCTTGGTCAAGCAGAAGGCCGTGGTGGTCGTTAGAGGCCAGGAACTCGTGGCAGAAGGCTACTGCGAGGTCAGGGAGCCTGGCTTCACGCTCGTCAGGCCTGTCAAGCTCGTGCCCAAGGTATCAGAGGGCGAGGTGGCCGTTAAGTCCGTGAGGCACTGGCTAGAGGCCGAGGTGAAGCCCTTCACGGAGGGCGAGCTCGTCGCCATGATGAGGGAGAGGGGCATAGGCAGGCCCTCGACCTACGCCAAGATAATATCGACCTTGTTGGAGCGTGGCTACGTGAAGCGTGATAGGTGGGGCCGCCTCCACCCGACGAACCTCGGGAGGGCCGTCCTGAAGTTCCTATACGACAGGTTCGAGCAATACGTGTCCGAGGAGACCACTAGGCGCCTCGAGGAAGCCATGAAGGCCGTGGAAGAAGGAAGGGCCGACTACATGGAGATACTCAGGGACCTATACAGGGAGATAAGGGCCATCTCCTTATCCAAGTTCGATTGAGCAGGTGAGGTTTTTATAGGACCTCAGCCCGCCATCTGGCCGAGAGGGGCCGGTAATGGGAAAGCGCATACTCGTCCAGAGGAGGGGCCGTGGCAGCCCCACGTTCAGGGCCAGCACGCATAAGAGGGTAGCCCCGGCCAGGTATCCGCCCCTGGACGGCGGGGAAGCTAGGACCCTGAAGGGCCTTGTGAGGGAGTTCGTCCACGACCCGGGCCGTGGGGCACCCCTAGCCCTGATAGAACTCGAGGACGGCCGTGAGTTCTACAACGTGGCCGTCGAGGGCCTCTACGAGGGCCAGATAATAGAGTTCGGCCCAGGTGCCTCGAACGCCATAGGGAACATAGTGCCGCTGGGCGAGGTCCCGGAGGGCACCTTGGTCTGCAACCTTGAGCTGAGGCCCGGCGATGGCGGCAAGCTGGCCCGTTCCTCCGGCGCCTATGCGACCGTCCTGGCCCACACGCACGAAGGGACCATGGTAAAGCTCCCGTCCGGCAGGACGAAGCTCCTGAAGGACCGCTGCAGGGCCACGATAGGCGTGGTGGCCGGCGGGGGCCGTATCGAGAAGCCGTTCCTGAAGGCCGGGAAGAAGTATTGGTGGATGAAGGCCAAGGGCCATAAGTATCCGAGGGTCCGTGGAGTGGCCATGAACGCCTGCTCTCACCCGTTCGGAGGCGGCAGGCACCAGCACCCAGGCAGGCCGACCACCGTGTCGAGGCACGCACCTCCGGGCGCCAAGGTAGGCCACATAGCTGCCCGCATGACGGGCCGCAAGGAGAAGAAGGCCGTCCGCAGGAAGGGCAAGTAAGCTAATTAGGAGCCGGCCCCCAGGTCCCCGTGGTGGTGGGCATGCCTAAGGAGTTCAGGTATAAGGGCTACACGCTCGAGGAGCTCCAGAGGATGCCCATGGACGAGTTCATAAAGCTCCTGCCAGCCAGGCAGAGGCGCAGCCTCCTAAGGGGCCTGACGGAGGCCCAGAGGATACTGCTGGAGAAGATAAGGAAGGCGAAGAAGGCCATGAAGGAAGGCAAGAAGGTCGTCATAAAGACGCACGTCAGGGACATGATAATACTGCCCGAGATGGTGGGCCTCACCATACACGTCTACAACGGCAAGGAGTTCGTCCCCGTCGAGATAAAGCCGGAGATGATAGGCCACTACCTGGGCGAGTTCGCCATAACCTGCAAGCCCGTTAAGCACGGCGCACCCGGCATAGGCGCTTCTAGGTCTTCCATGTATGTGCCCCTGAAGTAAGGACCCCGGGCCCCTTCGCCAGAAGCCTTTAAGGCTTCCCCACAGCTACGCAAGTTGAAGGTGGAAGAGGGCATGCAGAAGGCCAAGTTGACCGCTCTGGCCCTCTCCACGTTGTCCATGCTGTTGGCCTTGAGCCCCCTATTCCACGCATACACGCCCCTGATGGCCAGCAAGGAGCTCTACGTCGAGGAATACGTCCTCTCCTACAGGCTGACGGTCGCCTACCACAACAGGGGGAACAGGACGCTGGCCTTGTCCGATTATGATGTGGCCGTCCCCCTGTTCTTCTCAAACGAGCTCCAGGAGGTAGAGCTCACGTGGTCCTCTTACCCCGTGGAATTCGTCTTCATGGACCCAGATGGGAACAGGTGGGCCGTCCTCGATGTCCCGGACAAGGAACTCGTGCCCGGGGAGAGCTTGTCCTTCTCCGTTGAGTATAGGATAACCTCGAGGGAAGGGGAGGCACCTGACATATCGGTTGAGGCCTCTGGGACCTTAGACCAGATACCGAGCTCCCTAAAGGAGGGTTACTGTGGCCCAGCTGCCTGCTGGCAAACGGACTTCCAGCCCCTAAGGGAGCTGGCCTTCGGCCTCTCCTCCGGGAAGGAGAAGGTCCTGGAGATCGTGGCTTCCTTCATCAGTTGGATACACTCTCACATAAGGTATGAGAGCTACGACATGCCGAGGTATCCGAACGAGACCTACTTGAGCCGCAAGGGCGATTGCGATGACCAGGCGAACCTCTTCATAACCTTGTGCAGGATAGTGGGCATCCCGGCCTACCTCCAGATAGGCTGCATTTACCTCTACCCGCTCCTCGGGCGCCATAGGTTCTTCTCCGGCTCGGCCTGGGACGGGCACGTCATCTACTCGTCCCTGGACGTGGGCTGGCACGGCTGGGCCGTCGTATACGTCCCGCCCTGGGGCTGGCTGCCGGTTGACCTAACGGCCTCATACGGCATCGAGGAGGACCCGCTCAACGCCATAAGGAACGCCATCTACTGGGCCTGGGTCACCATATTATACAGGGAGGTCAAGACGATCGACTACATATCCGAGGCCTACGAGGCCAAGGAGTATGTGCTCGAGAGCGGCCTCTACATACATGAGGACGAGGAGATGAGGCTCATAGGGAAGACGACGGTCCCCAAGCCCGGTCTGACGGAAAAGCTGGCCCGGGAGATCATATTATACATGGGCATAACCGTGGCCGTGGTGGGGGCCTCAGCCATATCCGTGGCCATAATCATGTCGAGGAGGGCGGGGAAGGAGGAGGGCCCCCAGGGCCAAGAGGGTTATAGGGCACCGAATTCCTCATACCACTCTTGGTAGAGCCTCATCATGTTTGGCTTCACGCTGGGCCTCCTGGACCTTATGGCCAGGAGGAAGTCCTTCCTCTCCACCGGCCTGGGTTTGGAGCCGGGCTCGAGGGCCCTACCGCTCTCGAAGAGCTC
>CAZVRS010000054.1:0-6650 GCA_964630115.1 uncultured Candidatus Bathyarchaeia archaeon
ATATGCTCTGACGTGGGCGTGGGGCCCACGAAGGTAGACGAGGTCATAGTGGTCTTCAAGGCCTTCGTGACCAGGGTCGGTGCTGGTCCACTGCCGGGGGAGCTCAGCCAGGAGGAAGCCGAACGCAGGGGCTGGGTTGAGGTGGCTTCCGTCACGGGCCGGAAGAGGCGGGTGGCACCCTTCAACTTCGATCTGGCACGCAGGGCTGTCATGCTGAACGGCGCCACGCAGGTGGCCCTGACGAAGATAGACGTGCTCTTCCCGGAGTGTGCGGGCGCCAGGGACTTTGACGAGCTATCCGCCAGGGCCAGGGAGTTCGTCCTCAAGATCGAGAAGGAGCTGGGCGTCCCCGTCACCCTGATAGGCACTGGCCCCGAGGCCGAGGAGATGGTGGACAGGCGTTATGATCTCGGCCTGAAGGATTGAGGGGAAGCCTTAATAGGCCACCGAGCCAGCGATCGGGAAATGCCAGCGAGAAGGAGGGGGACGCTGAGGGCGGTCCTGATCGCCCTGTTCTTAGGCCTGGCCATAGGCTTCATGCTGGGTTATGAGGTCGGGAAGCGCATCTCGCCCGGCGTGGGCTCCATAGAGATCATAATGGTCTATGGGTCCGAGAAGAGGGAGTGGATAGAAGCCGTCGTCCCCGAGTTCGAGGAGTGGTATGAGGCCCGCTTCCACAGGTCCGTGAGGGTCATATGCATACCCATGGGCTCCGGGAAATCCATGAGCCAGATATTGCTCGGCCAGATAAAACCGGTCGTATGGAGCCCCGCCTCATCGGTCTGGATACCGCTCATGAACTACCTGTGGGAGCAGGACCACCCTGATTTGGTCGAGAAATACGGGCCCATAGTCAAGGAATGGGAACCGCTCGTATCGTCCCCGATAGTCATAATAACCTGGGAGCACCTGCAGGCGTCCTGGAACATAACGGGCTTCAGGGACCTCTACGAGCTGGTGAAGGAAGGCGAGGACGTGAAGTTCGCACACACGGACCCATTCCTCTCCAACTCGGGCCTCATGGCCGTCCTCCTCGAGCTCGTGGCGGCCACGGGCAAGGAGCCAGCCGACCTGACGATCGATGACATGACGAACGAGACCGTCAGGGAGTTCATAAGGACCATAGAATCGAGGGCCGTCGACTACATGAGCAGCACGGGCTTCCTCGTGGACTCCATGGCCTCTGAGGGGCCCGAGAAGAAGAACGTGGTCGTGGCCTACGAGAACCTCGTGATATTCTACAACAGGATAGGCGTTAAGTGGGGCAAACTGGTGGCCGTTTACCCGAGCGAGGGCACCCTGCTGAGCGACCACCCGTTCTGCATACTGAACGCACCCTGGGTGACGGACGAGCAGGCCCAGGTGGCCAAGCTCTTGCTCAGGTTCCTGCTCAGGGCTGACATACAGGCCAGAGCCATGAAATACGGCTTCAGGCCAGCGAACGAAACGGTCCCACTTGACCCGGAGGTATTTAGCGAGCAGAACGGGGTGGAGCTGGAGGTGCCGTGCAGGATACTCGACCCGTCGGGCATGAGGGGCAAGGTGGTCCTCCTGCTGCCCGACCTATGGCTGGCCTGCAGGCCTTAGGAGGTGGGGATGCCTGAACGCACGTGAGCTCGAGAAGAAGATCTCCGGGAAGGCCTTCAGGATCCTCTTCGACGTCATGACGCTCGCCTTCTTCATCCTCATGATCTTGCTCCCGACCCTCTTCCTCTTCGTGTATGTCGTGACGGACTGGGATGAGATCGTCGAGTTCGTGTTCATGAACCCCGTCTCAGGCAACATAAGGTGGTTCAGGATGTTAAACGCCATAAGGATTTCCTTCCAGGTGGCCTTCATAACGACAGTCATAGATCTGGTCGTGGGCGTCCCCCTCGCCCTCCTGCTGGCCAGGTATGAGTTCAAGGGCCGCAGGCTCCTCGACGCCCTGGTGGACTTGCCCATGGGCGTCCCATCGGCAGCCCTGGGTGCCTCTATGGTCCTCTTCTGGGCCACTGGCTACGGCCTAGGGCCCTTGTTCGGCCGCCCGGCTGGCCTGCTGACCCGTGGGTTCTGGCTCATAGTCCTCACGCACGTGGCGTTCACGTTCCCCTACATAGTCAGGTCCCTCGTCGGCGTCATAGAGGGCGTCGACGTTACCTACGAGCACGCCAGCAGGACGCTCGGGGCACCTTCCTTCACGACCTTCAGGACCATAACGGCACCGCTGTCCCTGCCGGGCATAATGGCCGGTGCCATACTCGCCTTCACGAGGAGCCTGGGCGAGACGGGGGCCACCATGATAGTGGCCGGCTTGGTCGAGACGGCCCCTCTGGCCGTAGTGGCCATGCACGAGAGGAGGCTGGTGGCCTCGGCCGCCTTCCTGAGCATGCTGTTGGTCCTGGTGGGCCTGGCCATGCTGGGCGCCATGAGGTTCGTGGCAGAGAAGTTCGGCTTGCCCTTCAGGGGGGCTTGGCCGGAGGTAGAGCGGAAGCTGAGCGGTAAGCCCCAGAGGGCCTTAAGGGACATAGGGACCATTTCCTTCCTGGGCTCGCTCATAATACTGCCTTCGTGCTTCTCCATACCTTACGTCGTGAGGTTCTGGCCCCTCGTTTCCCGTGAGGTCTTCTTGGCAGAAGACGAGAAGTGGAAGCTGCTCGTGGACGGCCTCATGACCTCCTTCGAGGTCGCCTCCCTCGCCACGGCCGTGAACCTCGTCCTGGGCCTCTGCATGGCCATAATCATAGTCAGGAGGGATTGGGGCCGTTTCAACAAGCTGTTGGACATGTTGGTGGACGTTCCCCTCGTCATACCGACGGCCGCCCTGGGCTTCTCCGTCTACTTGTTCTGGGGGCCCAGGGGGCTCGGCCTTTTCGAGACGGGCTTCTGGCTCATAGTCCTCACGCACATAACGTTCACCTATCCGTATGTGGTCAGGACGCTGGTGGCGGCCCTCAGGAGCGTGGACCCGTCCCTGGAGGAAGCCGCTAGGACGCTCGGGGCACCTCCCCTCACGGCCTTCAGGACGGTGGTCCTGCCCCTCATAGGGCCCGGCCTCTTCGCCGGGGCCGTGATGGCCTTCACCAGGAGCCTGAGCGAGACGGGCGCCACCATAGTGGTCATGGGGACGGCCAGGACCGTCCCCGTCCTCATAGTGGAGTGGATGGAGGCATCCGTCCATGCGGCTGCCTTCGCCTCCGCCATACTCATATTCATCTGCTACGGCCTCCTCTTGGCCCTGAGGTATGCCACGAGGAGGTGATGGCCCTGCCGGACGTCAGGCTCGTGAACGTGACGAAGACGTTCGAGGGCGGCCGTATAGTGGCCGTCGACCACGTGAACCTCCACGTCAGGGATGGCGAATACTTCTGCATACTGGGCCCGTCAGGCTGCGGGAAGACCACGCTCCTAAGGCTCATAGCGGGCATACTGGAGCCCGACGAGGGCGAGATATACATAGGCGGGAAGCCCATGCGTGGCGTCCCGCCCGAGGACCGTGATATAGGATTCGTGTTCCAGACGTTCGCCCTCTTCCCCCACATGACGGCCTGGGAGAACGTCACCTACGGCCCCAGGGTCCGGGGCTGGCCCGAGGACCAGATAGAGCGTGTGGGCCGTGAGATGCTGGAGCTCGTGGGCCTGTATGAGAGGGCAGATGCCTACCCGAGGGAGCTGTCTGGCGGCATGATGCAGAGAGTCGGCCTCGCCAGGGCCTTGGCCACGGGAGCCAGCCTCCTCCTGTTAGACGAGCCTCTCAGCTCGCTGGACGCCAAGATAGCCTTCGAGCTCCGGTATGAGATAAGGAGGCTCGTGAAGGCCCTGGGCAGGACGGCCATCCACGTCACCCACGACCAGGCGGAGGCCATGGCCATAGCGGACCGGATTGCGGTCATGAGGAAGGGCCGCATCCTCCAGGTCGGGACGCCCAGGGAGCTCTACATGAGGCCGAGGAGCATATTCGTGGCCCACTTCGTAGGAGAAGCGAACTTCCTAGAAGGCTTCGTGGAAGAAGCCCGGGAGGGCCGGACCACCATCAGGCTCAGGGGCGACCTGGCCCTCAAGCTCGGCGAAGTAGGCATGAGCAAGGGCCAGAAGGTCGTGGTGGGCATAAGGCCCGAGGTCTTGGTCCTGAGGCCTGGCGACCACAAGGGCGATAACGTGCTGCCCGGCACGGTTGAGAGGGTCATGTTCGAGGGCATAGTAACCCGATACGAGGTAAGGCTGGTCAACGACGACCTCTTGGTCGTGACCGTCCCGAGCATGACGGCTGAGCCCCTGAGGCCCGGGGACAGGGTTTCCGTTGAAGTGCCACGTGGAAAGGTTTTTGTGTTCCCATACCCGGAGAGAGGGCTGAAGGAGGAGTTATCGGTTGAGTGAGCTGCTCAGATGGTTCGGGAAGAGGAGGGAAGTGAGGGCCATAAACCTCATGGAGAAGCATTTGGCAAACGTGGTCTCAGCCGTCGAGGACCTCGACAGGGCCATAAAGGCCGCCCTGAGGGGCAGCGAGGAAGACGTGAAGGCCTCCATAAGCAGGGTCGTGGAAGCCGAGAAAGAAGCCGACAGGCTCCGCAGGGCCATAATGGACGAGCTGGCCAGCGAGGTCATACCGGCTGCGGCCAGGGAAGACCTAATGCACCTCGTGAAGAGGCTCGACATGATAGCGGATTGGAGCCGTGAGGCGACACGCATACTCGCTTCCATGCCCATGAGCGATATACCGAAGAAGATCCTCGAGTCCTGCTCCAAGATGACGGGGAAAGTGGTCGAGTGCGCACACGCCGTCAGGAAGGCGGTGATAAAGCTGCTCGAGGAGCCTGAGGAGGCCCTTAAGGAGGCCGATAGGGTCGAGAGGCTTGAGGAAGAAGTGGACGAGTTATACGCCGAGGCCAGGAGGACCTTCGCCCTCATGGGGCCGGGCGAGGCCAGGCCCTCCATCCTCATATTGGCCAGGGACCTGCTCGACGCCATAGAGAACGTGGCCGATTGGTGTGAGAATTCCTGCGACCAAGTCAGGGTCATCTGCATCACGATAAAGTAGGCCCCCGCTCAGGCAGCCCACTAAGCTTATTAAGGACCGGAAGGGCCCCATGCCTGAAAAGAAGGAGGTCGGGTGCCCATGCCTAGGTTCAAGCAGACGCCCGAGATACTGAAGCTGATGAGGAACAAGGAGAGGATAAGGAACATCGGCATAGTGGCCCACATAGACCACGGCAAGACCACCATGACGGACAGCCTGTTGGCCGAGGCAGGCATAATATCGCCCAAGATAGCTGGCGAGGCCAGGTGGTTGGACTACCTGGAGGAAGAGCAGAAGAGGGGTATAACCATCAAGACGGCCAACATATCGCTCCTCCACGAGGTAGATGGCAAACCCTACGTGATAAACCTCATAGACACGCCGGGGCACGTGGATTTCACGGGCAAGGTCACCAGGGCCCTGAGGGCCATAGATGGCGTCATAGTGGTCGTGGACGCCGTTGAAGAAGTCATGGTCCAGACGGAAACGGTCACCAGGCAGGCCCTCATGGAACGTGTCAGGCCCGTCCTCTTCATAAACAAGGTGGACAGGCTCATAAGGGAACTCAAGCTCACCCCCAAGGAAGCCCAGGAGAAGATAGCACGCATCATAAGGGACTTCAACCACCTCATAGACCTCTACGCTGAGCCGGAGTATAGGGACAAGTGGAAGGTCAGCCCGGCCGAGGGAACGGTGGCGTTCGGCTCAGCCCTCCACAGGTGGGGCTTCACGGTCCAGATGGCCCAGGAGACGGGCATAAAGTTCTCGGACCTCATAGCGGCCTACAAGGAGGACAGGGTGGACGAGCTGAAGAAGCTCCTCCCGCTCCACAAGGCCATACTCGACATGGTGGTCCACCACCTCCCGAACCCCATAGAGGCCCAGGAGTATAGGATACCCATGATATGGAAGGGGCCCCTCGATTCCGAGGTAGGCCGTGCCATGCTGGAGTGCGATGACGATGGGCCGACCGTGATGTGCTTCACCATGGCGCAGGTCGACCCGCACGCTGGCTTGGTCGCAACGGGCCGCCTGTTCTCCGGCACGATATACGAGGGCGAACAGGTCTACCTGCTCGGAGCCAAGCGTGAGTATAGGGTCCAGCAGGTCTCCATCTACATGGGGCCGTTCAGGGATGCCGTCCCAGAGGTAAGGGCGGGCAACATAGCCGCCCTATTGGGCATAGATGCTGCCCGTGCTGGCGAGACGCTCGTGGACGCTGCCTACAAGGACAAGATGGTGCCCTTCGAGCGCATAAAATACATCACGGAGCCCGTCGTCACGATAGCCATAGAGCCCAAGCACCCGAGGGACCTCCCACGCCTCATAGAGGTCATGCAGAAGCTCAGCATAGAGGACCCGAACCTCGTGGCCACGATAAACAAGGAGACGGGCGAATACCTCTTGAGCGGCATGGGAGAACTGCACCTCGAGATAGCCTGCAAGTTCATAAGGGATTACGGCCTCGAGATAGTCACCTCGCCGCCGCTCGTGGTCTACCGTGAGACCGTCACGGGCGAGGGCGTGAACGCCATGGCCAAGAGCCCGAACAAGCACAACAAGCTATGGCTCCAGGTCGAGCCCCTTGAGCCAGAGGTCGTGAAGGCCATAGAGGACGGCCTCATAACGGACGAGATGCCGAAGAAGAAGGTGG
>CAZVRS010000055.1:0-6637 GCA_964630115.1 uncultured Candidatus Bathyarchaeia archaeon
GCCAAGCCCCTCACGTCTCCTTGCCGAGCTCGGCCCTGCATTCCTCGCATATGAACTGCCCGTTCACCTCAACAAGCGTATCGCTCCAGCGGCCGCACATATCGCAGTAGCCAGCCAGGGGGACGGCTTCCTCTTCCTCGGCCATCGGCTTGACCAGACCTGCCCTGTAGCGCTCCACCATGATGTCTATGAGGTCCGGCATGGCCATCAGGAGGTCCCTGCTGGACACTATGCCCACCATCTTGCCCTTGTGCATGACTATGAGCCTCCTTATGTCGAACTTGGCCATTTTCCTGGCGGCCTCCTTTATGTCCTCATCGGCGCCTATGGTTATCGGAGGCTTGCTCATTATCTCCTTGGCCTTCACCTCGCTCGGGAGCTTGTCCTTGGCCACCACGCTCCTCACTATATCACGCTCGGTTATCACCCCCACGGGCTCGCCGTGGCCCCCGACGACCACGACGCTCCCTATCTTATACTCGTCCATGAGCTTGGCCACCTTATCGACCGTGTCGTCCTCCTTGACCGTGATCACGGGGCTGCTCATCACGTCCCTGACGGGCAAGAAGACCTCGTCCGCCAACCTCACCCACCAGCCTCGTCCAGCCTTTGGCCCTGGGGGGATAAGCTTATCGACCGCCCATGTCAGCCCCGGCCCGGGGCCAAGCGACCCCTGCCGTAGGGTATCAGGGCCCTCAGGCGCTCGAGCTCGGACTTGCTTACGTCAAGAGGGCCCAGCTTCGCCTCCAGGGCCCTGACGGCCTTTAGGACCACTTCTCGGGCATCTTCATCGCCGGGCCCCACGAGGACATAGGCATCTGAAGCCGATCTCACGGCCCCCACGGGCCCTATCAATAGCTCGGCTTTCCCGCCTGAGATCCTGGCTCCTATGGCCAGGAGGGGCTTGACCTTCCTTATGTATTCCTTCTTCCCCACGATGTAGAAGGCCCCCTTAGGGAGCTTCTCGCCATGTGGGCCTACTTTCTTCGCTTGCTCCGGCTTGAAGCATATGGCTGCCGCATGCCCCAGGCCGTATTTCCACGCCCTAGAATAGGCTATTGCCACCTGCGCTGCTTCCTCTAGGGTGCTCTCGGGCACCTCCCGGCCGCCCGCCTTGATGAGCACGAACGGGGCACCCGGTATCTCGGCGTGGAGGAGCAGGTCGCCTGGGCCAGCGTGCTTCTTGACCAAGAGCTCGTTCGTGGCGGCGTCCTTGCCGGCCACTATGAGGAAGCCATCCGAGGACCTGAACCACCTGAAGGCTTCATACCAGGCCCTCCTGGGCCTGCTGACCTCAGGAGGCTTCTCAGGGAGCTCTGGCATCGGGAGCTCGGCTTCCTCAAGCTTCCTCAATTTGGCTTCGAGTTCCTCGACTTTCTTCCTCGTTTCCTCAAGGGCCTTCAGGGCTCCCTCGGCTTTCCTCCTGGCCTTCTTAGCTTCCTCGTAATACCTTGATGCGTTCTCCTGGGCCGACAGCCTCATGTCCAATTGGAATTTTAGCCCATCAAGCTCGAGGTGCAGAAGTGGCCCGTGCGGGTCCAGGCCGGATACCCAGGAGAACGGAGGCCCTTTCGACCTCAGGGCCTCGAGTTCTGCCCTGACGGCCTCCCAAGACCCCTTCCGCTCCCTGAGCTCCTTGAGGAAATCCATCAGGAAGTTCAGGTCGTTGAGGTGGGCGTAAATGGTGTTCCCGATTTGATAGAAGGACTCCGATCGTTTTTTGAACTTCTCCAGGGCCTCCTCTTGGACCTCGAGCATCTTCTCCAACTTCCCCAGTTCTTCCCTCAGGCTTTCCCCGACCTTCTCCCTGGTTTCCCGGGCCTCGAGCCTGGAGAAGTAAGCGTCAACTGCCTCGTTCATGCTTTGGAACCGGATTTCCCTTAGCCCTGAATACCTTAGGAGCCTCAGGGGGACCACATCCACCCACTCGTCCCCGTCGGCCACGATCAACGGCTCGATGCGGCCTTCCAGGACCGGCCTCACGAGGCTCGATAGGGCCTCTGATATCTTCCTCAGCTCCTCCTCCGTCAGAGAAGAACAGGACCTCCCCTTCGGTATCCCAGCCCTCAGGAGGACTTCTTCTGCGTAAGTGCCGCTCAGCCCGGTCGCCCTCGCCAGCGCCCTCACGACCTCGGTGCTCCCGAAGGACCTCAGGACGAATAGGTCGAGCTCCCCGGGCCTTTCCAGCTCTACCTCGGGCTGGGGAGGGTATCTGAAGTCCTCCCCGACCAAGAGCTTCCTGTCCCTCATGACCTTGGGCTTAAGAACACGCTTGACCTTCCCATCTGGCCCCACGAGGACTAGGTTGCCTTCTCCGAACAACTCAAATACGAGCCTGTAGCACGAGCCCCCGGCTTCAACCACGAGCTCCACTATCCTGTCCAGCTTGTATTGGCGGACGTCCCTTACCCGGCCCCCCCTGATGTCCTTCCTGAGGCCCATGCAGAAGGGCGTCGGGGTCCTCGGGACCCGTATGTCCTGGACCGTTAGATGGGCCCTCCTGCCCAGTTCCACGAGGAGCTTGTAGGTCATGCCAGGCTTCCTCAGCTTTAGGAGGAACTTTTTTCCGTCAAGCTGGTAGATGTTGTCGAGGCGTGAGCCAGATATGGCCCTAGATAGCTCGATGACCAGGGCCCTGATGTCGAGGCCGGATAGGGCTTCCTTCACCTCCCACCACCGGGGGTGTCCTGCTTGAAGCCGGGGGACAAGGTGTTCTACCTGAGGGCCCTAATAGGCTTCGCCGTGGGCTTCCTTTCCGCCCTGTTGAGCGGCCTGAGGACCGTGCCCTTCCCGCTGACCTGGGCATCGGCCATAATAGTGGCCTCGGCCATCTACTACGCCACCTACAGGGCCTTCAGGAGGGCCTTCAGGGGCAAGATGAGGAAGAGGGACATAGCGGTGACCGGCATAGAGGCCTACATCTTCCTCTGGCTGTTCTCGTGGACGTTCTTCTACACGGTATGGCCTTACTGGTTCCCCTGACGCTTAAGCCGGATGGCCGTGGAAACCAGGTCCCTGAGGGCCGAGAAGAAGCCCTTGTCGTAATCTGCGTGGGAGGAAGACCTGACGTGCGAGCTGAACTCCTTCCTGAGGGCCCTGAGTTCCCCGAGGTCCCATGCCAGGTCTATCATGAAGGCGTTTTGGTCCCCGGTCCTCCTGGCGCCTAGGAGGCCCTCGAGGGCCGTTATGTAGCCTAGGCCCCACTCGCCCTTCTTGGCCAGCTTCTTCCTCAGGGCCTGGATGGCCCTCTCGGCCTCAGCATAACGGCCCGACGAGAGGGATTGGAGGAACCTGGCCAGGGCTTCCTCCTTCCTCATCTCCTCTTGACCTCGTCCTCCCTCACGTCTTCTATGCCGTTCTCGGTTATCTTGAAGACGGCCTCTCCCTCGGGCAGGTAGGGGCTGGACACCAGCCTTGCTATCCTTATGTTCCCCTTGCCCTTCCTCAGGTAGATGCGTGTGTGGCTCGTGTGGGCCAGGATGTGGCCTCCGACGGGCGCCACGGCATCCCCGTAGAACACGTCCGGCTTGGCCATGACCTGGTTCGTCACGACCGCAACGGCGTTGAAGGCCCTCGCAAGCCTTATGAGCTTGTGGAGGTGCCTGCTGAGCTTCTGCTGCCTCTCGGCCAGGGACTCACGTCCCACATACTCGCTCCTGAAGTGGGCCGTTAGGGAATCTATTATTATGAGCCTTATGTTGTTCTCCTTTATGACCTCGTCGGCGTGGTCGAGGAGGAACATCTGGTGGTCCGAAGTGAAGGCCTCAGCGTATATTATGTTCTGGACCACTTCCTTCGGGTCCAGGCCCACGTGCTTGGCCATCTGTATGATGCGTTCCGTCCTGAAGGTGTGCTCCGTATCTATGTAGAGGGCCCCTCCCTCAAGGCCACCACGTTCCCTGGGGAGCTGGACGTTCACGCAGAGCTGCATGCATATCTGGCTGTTGTGCATGATGGTGGGGAGGTTCCCTCCCACGAAGTTGCCAGCCCCAGGCACGCAGAAGTCATATACGTAGCCATCGTAAGGCACTTCCCTGACCTCGGCCACGAAATC
Organism: uncultured Candidatus Bathyarchaeia archaeon; assembly: GCA_964630115.1. Lineage (GTDB taxonomy): Archaea > Thermoproteota > Bathyarchaeia > EX4484-135 > EX4484-135 > EX4484-135. Next base: position 4,055 of record CAZVRS010000055.1, read on the forward strand.
CCAGCTGAGGGAGGATATGACCTTGAGCTTGGCCAGGGCCTCCTCAAGCACGGCCAACCTAGCTTTTACCTCGTCCAACAATGCCAGCCTCACGGCCTCCCTCCTGGCCTCATCGGCTGGTAAGCCACGGCTCACGTAATTGCCTATTGAGGAAGCCGCCAGTCCTAAGCGGCTCGCCAACGCAGGCCTGATGGCGAAGGGGAGCTCCTGATAAAGCTGTCTGAAGAGCTCATCGGTTAGAGGCGCTTGCTCAAGACGGGCTTTCGCCTTGAGCAGTATATCCCTCACCCGTGCCAGTAGCCGCATCAGCTCACGCACGGTCCTCTCGTTGATGACCTTGCGGGTGCGCCATCCCTCCTTAGTTAGGAGGTCACCTAACGTCTTCCCACGGTAGAGCTTGGCCAACGAACTCGGCATTCGTCCTCTATGGCTGATGACGGCCATCAACGCACGCCGGGCCATGCGGGCCACGCAGCTTGGATAGCCGTGCCAAGAGCCATGTGTGGATGGGCTGTAGCTCTTTAGGCGGAAGGGCAAAGAGGCCACTTTTCTTCTGTCATCGCCCACAATCACGAGCCTGTAATAGTCCCTCCCGGCCACGTGTTTCTCACGTAACGTAACGTGAATGCCCAGGCGGGCGAAGAGGTAAGCCAGCTCCCGGGCCAGGCGAGCGCTCTTGGTAGCGATTTCCACCGTATTGGATAGGTAACCGTCTCCATCCAAATAGCCTGCGAGGAAGTGCCTGATGAGCTTAATGCTACCGCTCAAGATGGCCTCGGGCACGAACTTCTCAGAGGCCGTGCAGTTGGCCAGCTCACCGAGGAACTCACGGACGGGCGCTCTCAAGAGCACCCGATAGACGCCTCTCCTAGCCTCCACGGTAGGCCTGAAGCCGAACTTGCGCTCTATATAGCTAGCCAGCCACTCCTTGAGGACCTCGTTGCCTGTCGTTATCGAGAGCGGGTTAGGCGTGCCCTCAGCCACGAAAAGACCCATGAAATAAGCATCATCAGCGCTCAGGCCGTCCTGGGAGGTCTCCGAGTCAAATCCTAGCTCCTTGGGGACCGCTATCGGAACCCCCGGCCTCAGCTTGCCCGCCTCCACCCACCTCAGCTCGCCCTCTTCATCCAGGATGAGGAACTTGTGCGTATGCGTGGCCTTGATCTCACGGCCCCGCTTAGTCCTCACGACGACCAGATTGTTCACACGCTCCTTATACATGAAGGTGGCTTCCACCGGCCTCACGCCCTCGGGGGTGAAGGCCAATACGTGAACGCCCTTCAAAGGGACCACGGAGCCCTGGCCATAAGGCAGCTCACCGTAGGCACGCCTGTATCGCTCGTAAACGGCCTCTATCGGCTCTACGTGCAGCTTATCCGAGTTTAAGTAGGCTACTGGGGTCTCGCCCGCCACGCACTTCCCGCTCCCGAATTCTCCGTAGAACTCCGTTATGGTTTGCGTCTCGAGGCCCCCGCCCAGCAAGTTGTCCAGGGCCTTGGAGCCCGTGGTCAATCGCTCGACGCTCTGCTGCATCTTCAGGAGCTCCTCGGCCTTCACGAAGGTCAGGGCTATGGCCGAGCGAGCAGCATTTATGATTTCCTCGGCCCTCTTCTCCCCTATGCCCGCCTGGGCAAGCTCTTTCACGCTGGCCATGGCTATGGACTCGACCGTGCTGAAGCCTAGCTCACGCAGCTTCTTGGCCGTGGCGGGCCCTACGCCCGGGAGGTCCTCGATGCGCTTGTATTTGACCTTACCCACGCCCATGGCCTTCTTGCTCACCGTATTTGGCGTCCCGCCGGGGCTATTTAAGCTGCCATACCGGCCCCCATGAAAGAGGGGGGTCTCTGGGCGGTGAAAGTGCACTCGGAACGTTTCCCGAAATCCGTATAAGGCTCATGGCCTCGCCCAGGCCGGTGGGAAAGTGTCGCTCGAGGTGGTAGAGGAAACGGCCTTCACGCTCCTGAAGCTGGCCGCCACCGTCCTGCCGAAGGACGTCAAGGAAGCCCTAAAGAGGGCTTATGAGACTGAGACGAGCGAGGTCGGGAAGGCCCAGCTCGAGGCCATCCTCGAGGACGTGAGGTTGGCCGAGGAGCTATCCAAGCCCATATGCCAGGACACGGGGACCATCATATTCTACGTCAGGGTGGGCACGGACTTCCCGGCCCGGAGGGGCCTGTATGAGGCCCTGGTGAGGGCCACCAGGAGGGCCACGAAGGAAGTGCCCCTCAGGCCCAACGCAGTTGACCCGATAGCCGAGCGGAACACGGGCGACAACACGGGCCGATACATACCATACGTGCACTGGGAGCTCTTCGATGGCGATTACCTAGAGCTGACGGCTTTCCCCAAGGGAGGTGGGTCAGAGAACACCTGCAGGCTCGGGATGCTCAGCCCGGGCCTCGGCCTGAGGGGCCTGAAGAAATTCGTGGTCGACACGGTCATAGAGGCCGGCGGCAAGCCCTGCCCGCCCATAATAGTGGGCGTGGGCATAGGGGGCGGCTCTGACATAGCCATGGAGATAGCCAAGAAGGCCCTCCTCAGGCCCCTCGACAAGCCCAATCCGGTCCCCGAGCTGGCCAAGCT
>CAZVRS010000056.1:0-6629 GCA_964630115.1 uncultured Candidatus Bathyarchaeia archaeon
GGGCCAGGCCAGGGGAGGGACCGGCATCACCCTGAAGGGGGAGAAGCCCGGGGGCCAAGAGGGCCTGAGGGTCTCTTCGGGAGGGCCTGTCCCGAGGGATGCGAAGCCATCGAGCAGGTTCAGGGGCTTCCTCAAGAAGGTTGGCTCGTTTTTTCGTGAGTTCTGCTCGTGCGGGCTGATGTATAGGGCCTGGGAGCCCCCCAGGCGGATAGACGTGGGCATAGAGGCCAGGAAGATAGACAGGATACTCAGGGAGGTATGTGGCAAGAGGGTAAAGAGCCGGATGGAGGGCCGGAGGGGGCGCAGGTGGTCTTGGCGCTTCCCCAGGGGGCCTCCGAGGGCCATACACATACCTGCCACAATAAGGGCTGCCGTGAGGAAGAGGCCGGGGAGGCCCGTTGAAGTGAGATTTGAAGACGTGGTAGAACCCCTTTATGTGTGTAAGGCCCCCGCCACCATAATGTTCATACTGGATGCAAGCGATTCCATGCACTTGACCTACCACTTGGTCAGGAGGGCCGTTTCATGCCTATACCACGACTTCAGGATCCACAGGGACAAGGTGGGCCTAGTGGTCCTGAAGAGCTTCAACGCCAGGTTGGTCCAGAAGCCCACTAGGAACCTATCGGCCCTGAAGAAGGAGCTCGAGAGGGTCGTATTTGACGGCCTCACGCCCCTTGCGTCAGGCATACTGCTCGGCCTCAGGGTCCTGAGGGAGGAGGTGGCCAGGAACCCAGACACGATACCCGTCTTGGTCTTGGTCACGGACGGCGGGGCCAACGTCCCCCTGCACGTCGATTACTCGGCCTTCAGCAAGATGCCCAAGGACCTGAGGAACCAGGTGGCCGTCTTGGACGCCATTAAGGCCGCAAAGATGGTGGGCGAGCAGGGCGTCAAGATGGTCATATTGAACACGAACCCGGACTACCGGGAGGGCATCGAGATAACCAGGGCCCTGGCCAGGGCATCCGGGGGCATCTTGCACGTGGTAGGCTCCTGAGGGCTCAGCTGGCCCTCCGGCCCGTCATCCTCCTTATCCTGGCCAGGTTGTCCAACAGGCCCGATAGGAGGGCGCTCAGCTCCCTCAGCCTGTCCAAGTCCTCCTCGGCCTTCATCATCTCGTTCAGCTCGCTGAGCTTGTGGAGGAGCGTCTGCTCTATCGAGCTGAGCAGCACGTCGCTGGCCGCTATGGTGATGTCCTGCCCCTCCCGGACCACTATGACCCTCTTCTGGCAGCGGGCACACCATATCTCGCCGCTCCTGAGTCTGAATAAGGGCGATGAGCAGGCGGGGCACTGTATATCCAGCATGACGGCTCCCTGCCTCAGCATATCGGCCATGCGCTTCAGGGCCTCGGCTTCCCCAGGGGGCCTTGAGGGCTTCTTGCCCGGCTGGCGCTTCTGCTCGGCGCTCAATTCCCCACGACCTTAGTCCTTTATGCCCTCAAGTATTGATATGACCTGCCATATCTTGGTCCTGGTCGGCACGGGCATGTTCGGGTCCTGGCTTATCTCGTCCAATATGCTTATGGCGTTAGCAGCCCTCACGGCCGGGCTGAGCGATTCGTCCGTGAGGGCATCTATGGAGTTCTTGGCAGCCCTCCTTATGTTCCTCGGGGTCGTGAAGTCCTCGCTTATGGTCTTTAGTATGGCGATCGCCTGTTCTATCCTTTCCTTGTGTTCTGCTTTCCCCTCCACGGGCCTCCACCCCAGAACTCCACGGGGAGGCACCAGACTTTTTAATAAACATTTTTCGCTCGTTGGGGCCGAAGCCCTTTTATGCCCCCGCATGGCCTTATGACCGGTGGGGAGATTGCCCAAGGTCCTCATAATAGCCGGAGATGCTGTTGAAGCACAAGAGCTCTTCTACCCCTACTGGAGGCTGAAGGAAGCAGGCGTAGAAGTCGATGTAGCTGCACCTACGAAGAAGGTCATATTCACGGTAGTTCACGACTTCGAACCTGGATGGGAAACCTACACCGAGAAGCCGGGCTACAGGTTCGCCGAGCAGTGGGTCAGCAAGTCCTTCAAGGAAGTCAGGCCGGAGGAGTACGATGGCCTCATAATACCGGGCGGCAGGGCCCCAGAGTACATAAGGACCTACCCGGAGCTGAAGGCCGTGGTAAAGCACTTCTTCGAGGCCAACAAGCCCGTGGCAGCCATATGCCATGGCCCTCTCGTCCTCACGGCCCTGGTGCCGGAGCACCTGAAGGGCCGGAAGATGACGGCCTACGGCGTCCTTAAGGCCGATGTAGAAGGCGTGGGGGCCACCTACGTTGACGCCGAAGTAGTGGTCGACGGCAACCTCATAACGAGCAGGGCCTGGCCCGACCTCCCGGCCTTCATGAGGGAGTTCCTGAAGGCCCTCGGCCTCTGACCCCCCTTATTTTCCCCGCTCGCAGGGGGCACCCGTGGAGGTCCCCGAGCTAGAACGCCAGATCGGCCTGGAGGTCTACGCTACTTCGGTTGAGGGCGTGGGGGGCATGATAAGGCAGCTCCTTACGGACTTCAAGGTCAGGGAAGTGCTCCTCGACGGATCAAGGGCCCCCTTCGGTCCGCTTGAAGGGCCTGTTAGAGGCAGGGGGAGCTTCCTCCTCTGCTCCCTGGTCAAGGAAGGCATGGACACCCTCGAGGCCGTCAGGAGGCTGGCCAAGGCCCTGGGGATACCGGATGGCCTCGTGAGCTTCGCAGGCCTCAAGGACGCCAGGGCCAGGACCGCACAGTTCCTCACCATAAGGGGCATCAGGCCCGAGGCCCTCCCCAGGCTCGGCATCAAGGGCCTCCACGTGATACCGCTCTGCTTCAGGACCGAGCCCCTCAGCCCGGGCGAGCTGGCGGCCAACGAATTTGACATAACCATCAGGGCCATAGGGCTGGACCGTGAGGGCGTGCTGGAGAGGCTCCATGCCGTCCTGTCCGAGCTGGAAGAGTTGGGGGGTCTTCCAAACTTCTTCGGGCACCAGAGGTTCGGGACCGCAAGGCCCATCACGCACCTCGTAGGCCGTGAGTTGGTCAAGGGGGACGTGAGGAAGGCCGTGGAGCTCTTCCTGACCTACGTGGGGCCAGGGGAAGGGCCCGGGGCCGTGGAAGCCCGTTCCTACCTAGCCGATACCTGGGACCTGAAGGGCTTCCTAGACCTGCTGCCCAGGGGCCTATACTACGAGCGTGTCATGGCCAGGCACCTGCTGAGGAAGCCGGGCGACTTCCACGGCGCCCTCAGGCTACTCCCGCTGAGGCTGAGGAAGCTGTTCGTCCACGCCTACCAGGCCTACCTCTTCAACAGGTTCTTGAGCAAGAGGATGGCCTATGGCCTGCCCCTGGCGGAAGCCAGGCCCGGTGATTGGCTCTTAGAACTGGACGAGCACGGCTTACCGACCTCAAGGGCCGAAAAAGCCATCAGCACGGTCAAAACGGGCGGGAAGCTCGTCCTCGCCCTCCCCCTCCCCGGCTTCAAGCAGGAGCTGTCCTCGGGAGCTCAGGGCGAAGTAGAAAAGGCCATCTTAGAGGAGGAGGACGTGAGGCCGGAGGACTTCAAGGTCAAGGTCATGCCCGAGCTTGCCTCCCCCGGCTGGCTCAGGCCTGCGTTGGTCAGGCCCGATGTGCTCGAGGCCCCCGAGGTCAAGCCGGATGAGCTGAACCCGGGCCACAGGGCCCTGAGGCTCTGCTTCAGGTTGCCCAGAGGTTCTTACGCAACGGTCTTCCTCAGGGAGATAATGAAGCCAGAAGACGTGCTGAAAGCTGGCTTCTAATCGCACCTGACGTGCTTCATCCTCAGGGGCCTCACCTTCCTCAGTATCCTGCTCCTGCAGTATTGGTTCGGGCACCTTATGTAGCCCCCACGGGCCTCTATCGTGCTGAACTTTATCCTGCTCCCGCACACCACGCACTCATATTCGACGTCTTCTTCGGGCATTTCCTCCTCGGACAGGCCCCACCACCCTGGCCCTCCGTCCGCTGGCCCTATTTTAACCTAACTTGCCCGGGCTCCTCAAGGCTTAACTGGCCGGGAAGCATGGTGGCCTGGGGCCTGGAGTGCCGTTCCCAACGGCCGTTGACTACCACAAGCCGGGCAGGCCTAGGGTGCCGAACGGGCTGGGCATATTCTACGTCTTGGCCAGCTCCGCCTACCTTTTCTCCATATACTTCACAAGTTCCTTCTGGGGCCTCCTGGGCGAGGACGTGAGGAACGGTGCCCTCCCGCTCGCATCCTGCATTCTCTTCGGTGGCTTCCTGGGCTTGATAGACGATTGGATGGATCTGAGGTGGCGTTACAAGGCCTTCACGCCCCTGGTGGCCAGCCTGCCGCTCATGGCCCTCAGGCAGGGCTACCCGGTCATGTCGACCTACATATTCGGCAAGATAGATTTCAGGGCCTTCGGCCTGGCGGGCCTGCTGTTCTACTATGCGGTCGTGATACCCACCATAGTGACCGTCACGACTAACACGGTCAACCAGCTCGGGGGCCTGAACGGCCTCGAGACGCTCTGCCCCCTCGTGGTCATGATCGCCCTGGCCATAGTGGCGCCGCACATGGCCGTCTTGCTCATCGTGCCCATACTGTCCCTGGCCGTCCTGGCCTTCTTCAACTTCACGGGCCGCATATTCGTGGGGAACGTGGGCTCATACGCTTTTGGCATAACCCTGGCTTCCTTCGCCATAATAGCCAACAGGGAGCAGGCCCTCTTGATCAGCATACTGCCCTACATAATCAACTCCTGCATCATACTCGCCAACCACTTCTTCAGGAAGAAGGTCCCGAGCCTCTCCATGACGCCCGAAGGCCTGTTATACGCCGACCACATAAGGAGCCTCCAGACGCTCATGTGCTACAAGAGGCCCACCAGCGAGCGTGTCCTGGTCCTGAGGATAGTGGCCGTCTTCGTGCTCTCCTCCGCCCTGGCCGTCCTGACCACGTTCTTCAGCTGAATTGAGGCCAGGCTTATCTGGCCCCGAGGCTCAAGGCGTGAGGCATGAAGCCCGTGTTGGTGAGGGTCAGGTGCCCCCGCTGCGGCCAGGTCGCCGAGTATGAGCCAACGGGGGAGGAGCTCAAGGCCGCTGAAGAGAAGGGCTTGTCGAGCATAGCCTTCTGCCACGGTGACCACGTCCTCATCGTCTACTTTGATGCCGAAGGGGCCGTCAGGAGGACCTTGCTCTTCAAGTCGGCTGGGCCAGCCGGGGCCGTTGAGCCGGGCATAACCTTCTCGGACCTAAGGTCCATCCTCGGGGACGAGAGGCTGGCCCTCGCCCTCTCGGCCCTGGTGGCCGGCGGGCACGTGGTCCTGGCTTCTTCCTCGGAGCCCCTAGCCTTCGAGGTTTCCTCGGCCCTCAGGGCCCTTTCGGCACACCCAGATGCCAGGGTGGAAGTGATAGAAAGGCCTGAGGAGCTCAGGAGCCTCCAGGACCGCCCGCCCGGGACCATAATCGTGGTCAGCAAGGACGTGCTTGCTGGAGCAGGGGACCTGGGCCGGGCCGTGGTGATAGACCTAGAGGAGCGGGGATGGCCCAAGCTGACGAGGAAGGAGAAGAAGGGCCTCAAGGCCCTATTGAAGGCCCTGAAGGAAGCCGGGAGCCTAGAGGGAGAAGGAGCGAAGGTGGCCTTCCTCAAGGACAAGCTGGGGAGGTTCAGGGAATTCCTGTCAAAGGCCCTGAAGGCCCTTGAGGAGCACGAGCGGATCGGGGAACCGGCCCTGATACGCATGGTGAAGCCCGGGATGAAGAAGGAAGAGCTGGACCTGCTCTACTTCATGCTAGAGGAATTCAGGGGCGTGCCTGTCTCAAAGAAGGTGGCGAGGGGGCTATCCGAGCTCGGCTTCTGAGGGCCTAAAGCTCCTTCACGAGCGTAAGCCTGAAGTCCCTGAAGCCCACCTTCCGGTAGAGCCTGAGGGCTGGCTCGTTGGCCACCAGGGCCGTGATTGTGGCGAGCGTGGCGCCCCTGGACCTCATGACCTCAAGGGCCCTCGCCAGGAGCTTCGTGGCCACGCCTCTACGCCTGAAATCAGGCCTGACGTATAGGTCATATACGGTGGCTATCTTATGTGGCGACCAGAGGGGCAGATCTGTCCTGATGCGGAACAATATGTAGCCTATCACCTGCCCGTTTGACTCGGCAACTAGGACCTGCTGCTCGTCTTCCTCGCTGACCTTAAGGACCCAGGAACGCCACTTCCGCTTGTTCTCTTCAGTTGGCGGGTAAATCCGACCTGAAACCACCGGATCGTCCGACATATCGGCCCAGAACTCCACCAGGACGTCTAGGTCCCCAGGCCTCATGGGCCTTATGAGTATTCCCAAGGATGGCTCCCCAGGGGCTTTCCACTCTCGTTATTAAATGCCGTTGCCCGCCTCTTGCGAGGGGCCCGTGGTGCCGTCCGGGAGATACGTGGTTAAGGGCAAGAACGTGGTCATAACGCCCGACACGGAGATAGGGGACGGGACGGTCATATGGCACAACGTCAACCTCTGGGGCTGCAAGATAGGCCGGAACTGCGTCATAGGCTCTTACGTGGAGATAGGCCGTGGTGTAGAGGTAGGCGATGACTGCAAGATAGAGGCCTTCGTCTACATACCGCCGGGCGTGAAAATAGAAGATGGCGTCTTCGTGGGCCCGAGGGCCACGTTCACGAACGACAA
>CAZVRS010000057.1:0-6628 GCA_964630115.1 uncultured Candidatus Bathyarchaeia archaeon
CCCTCGACCTGGCCGAGGCAGGCATAGAGGTCTATCTGGTCGAGAAGGGGCCGTCCATAGGTGGCCACATGGCCCAGCTGGACAAGACCTTCCCGACCCTGGACTGCTCGGCATGCATATTGACGCCCAAGATGGTCCAGGCGGCGAGGCACCCGAACATAAGGCTCCTCACATACTCGGAGGTCGAGGAGGTAGCCAGGGCGGGCGGCGGCTTCAGGGCGCTCATAAGGAAGAAGGCGAGGTTCGTGCGTGAGGACAAGTGCACGGGCTGCGGTGTGTGCGTCGAGAAGTGCCCCGTTGAGGTCCCGAGCGAATTCGACCAGGGCCTCGGCCCCAGGAAGGCCATATACATACCTTTCCCGCAGGCCGTCCCGAAGGTGGCCGTCGTAGACATCGAGCACTGCGTAAGATGCGGCCTCTGCGAGCGTGTCTGCGAGGCAGGCGCCGTGGACTTCGGCCAGGAGGACGAACTTCTGGAGGTCGAGGTCGGCGCCATAATAGTTGCCACGGGCTTCGAGGTCATGGATCCCTGGTCCCTGCCTGAGCTGGGCTTCCTGGAGAGCCCGGACATCGTGACGCACCTCCAGCTAGAGAGGCTGCTGAGCTCTTCCGGCCCCACGGGCGGCAAGGTCATCAGGCCCTCAGATGGCAAGGAGCCGAGGAGCGTGGCCATAATAACTTGCGTGGGCTCGAGGGACGAGAGGGCAAACCCATACTGCTGCCGGGTGGGCTGCTCCATAGCCGTCAAGCAGGCCGTCCTGCTGAAGGAGCGCCTGGGCCCTGAGGCCAAGATATACGTCTGCTTCATGGACCTCAGGACCTACGGGCGTGGCCTCGAAGAGTTCTACGCAAGGGCCAGGTCGGAGGGCATAACCTTCATCCGTGGTTCTCCGTCTGACATAGAAGTCCTGCCGGACGGCACCATAAGGTTGGTGGTCTTCGACCAGAGCACGGGCAAGCTGTTGGAGATATCGGCTGACCTCGTGGTCCTCATAGCTGGCCTCAGGCCGCCGAGGGACCTTAAGGACCTGGCCGCCAAGCTGAAGATACCTTTGGGGCCAGATGGCTTCCTCCTAGAAGCACACCCGAAGCTGAGGCCTTCCGAGGCGCCCTCCAGGGGCATATTCATGGCTGGTGCCTGCCAGGGGCCGAAGGACATAGTGGAGACCGTCTCCCACGCCAGCTCGGCAGCCGTCAAGGCAGCGTCCATGCTCCTGAAGGGCTACGTGCTCTCAGAGCCCTTCATCGCCGTCGTGGATGAGGCCTCCTGCCGGGGATGCGGGCGCTGCGAGGAAGCGTGCGAGTTCGGCGCCATAGAGGTCGTCCAAGAAAGCGGGCGCCTCGTGGCCCGTGTCAACGAGGCCTTGTGCATGGGCTGTGGTGCCTGCTCCGTCCGCTGCCCAACGGGCGCCATAAGGGTCAGGAACTTCGGGCCAGAACAGATATTGGCCCAGGTGGCCGTGGCCTCGAGGTGATGGCCGTGTCGGGCCTGACGGACCTCATGACGATGGCGAAGCCCAACGAGGCCCTGAAGGCCCGTATAATAGCCCTGCTGGCCAGAGGGCCCGATATGTGCCTCCAGTGCGGTCGCTGCACTTCAGGATGCACGGCCTTCAGGCTCCTAGAGCTCAAGCCCCACGAGATAGTATGCACGGCCAAGATGGGCTTCATGGAAGAGCTCATCTCCTCGAAATCGATATGGGATTGCGCCCTATGCCTCAAGTGTGCTGAGAGGTGCCCTCAGGAGGTATCGCCTTACGAGCTCATACTGTCCTTGAGGAACGAGGCCATTTCAAAAGGCCTAGAGGTCCCTGAGGGCCTCAGGGACATACTGATGACCCTAATGGAGACGGGCCTGGCCTTCAAGCCCAAGAAGGCAGTTGACAAGGAAGGCAGGGCCCATGGGAGGGAGGAGCTCGGCCTCCCGGCCGTCAAGACGGGCCTAAGCGAGCAAGCGCTCATGGCCCTCATGGAGCTCCTCGGGGGTGCTTGACGTGCCGGGCCTGGCCGTGTTCTGGGGCTGCCGTGCCCTCTCGGGCGACGTGGTCCTGGAGCTGTCGGCCAGGAGGGTCCTGGAGGCCCTGGGCTTCGACATCACGGACCTGGAGCCCCAATCCTGCTGCGGCGAGCCCATAAGGAGCCTAAGCATGACGGCCTCGTGCTACCTGGCCCTCAGGATATTGGCCCTCTCGGCCAGCAAGGGCTATGATGAGGTCCTCATGCCCTGTAGCAAGGGATGCTTCATGGCGAATTGGTCCTTGGACATGTTATCACGCTCGGGAGAGCTGTCCGAGGCCATATCAAAGGCCCTCTTGTCTGAGGGCCTCAGCTTAGACCGCTTGTCGAGGCCTATCGACCTCGTGGAACTGATATATCGTGCCGTGGGCCCGGAGGGCCTGAAAAGCAAGGTCAGGAAGCCCCTGGGCCTCAGGGTTGCTCTTCATCCCGGCTGCTACTTCATGAGGTCCAAGCCCGGGACGGGTGAGGGCCTGAGGAAGCTGGCGGAGCTCAGGGAGCTGCTTTCGGCCGTGGGCGTTGAGGCGCCCTACTACCCGGGCATGATGGATTGCTGTGGTGGCAGCCTCTGGCTCACGAGGCAGGATGCCGCCCTGACCCTGGCTGGCTCAAAGCTGAAGGCTGCCTCCGAATCGGGCCTAGATTGCCTGGTCGTGCTGTGCCCGTCTTGCTTCGAGATGCTGGACGCCAGGCAGGAAGATGCCCTATCGGCCGTTGGGGAAAAGAAGGGCGTTCCGGTCCTCTACCTCACCCAGCTCCTGGGCCTGGCCCTTGGCATCGGCCCGGACGAGCTGGGCCTTAGGTTCAACAGGAGCCCCGTGGAAGAGCTGTCCTTATTACGGTAGCCCCCTCTGGCGTAAGGCCCTCACGGCCAAGGCCAGCAGGACCGCTGATGCCACGGCTGCGAGCAGGGCGAGCTCCAGGGGCCTGAAGGGCCTCACAAGCCTGACCTGGACCACCTGGCCGTCACGCCTGACCTCGAAATCCACTTGGGCCTTGGGGCTCAGGAAGACGGATACCGAAGCCCTGTAGGAGCCCGGGATCACGTTCTCGACTTTCACACGGCCATCTGGCCCGGTCAGGTAGGAGCCCACGGGCGTCCCGTTCCCGGCCGTTAGGTCCACACGGGCGCCCTCAACAGGCCTTCCCCAGAAGTCCAGGACCAGGATGTAGAAGTCCAGGACCGTGCAGTTCACGACCAGCACTTGCTCGTCGTAGGTCAGGTTGAACGTCCCAGATGCCACCTCGGCCTTGAAGGGCCTGTCCCAGTAGGCCCTGAAGGAGTATGCCAGGGGCGGAAGGTCCTCGAGCCTCAGGAGCCCGCCAGGCCCAGAGGTGTTGGCCAGCTCAAGGCCCGCTTGGCCCGAGCTTAAGGCGAACAAGGCGCCCTGCAAGGGCTCCCCGCCTGCGTCAAGGAGCCTGACGTTCAGGTCCAGGAAGGAGCACGTGAGCCTCAGGGGCTCCGACCTGGGCACGAACACGCTCATGGCCTTGTGGACCCTGAGGGGGCCGTAGTAGGCCTCGACCTTGTAGACGCCTGGGTATAGGCCGCTGAAGACCACCAGCCCATCGGGGCCCGAGGTGCCCTCGGCCACCACCGGGCCGCCGGCCTTTGACAGGACGACCCTGACGCCTCCTACGGCGTGCTCGCCATCTTGGTCGAGGCAGGAGACGGTGAGGCCGTAAGAGCCCGTGACGTTGTAGAACAGGAGCGTGGGGTCCCCGAACATGGTCCCGTATTCGGCCACGGTCTTCCAATCCAGGTAGTAGCCCGTGATGGGGTCCGGCTCGTAGATAGGCATGGTGGCCGTGTAGTTCTCTATGGCCTCGGCCCAGGCCTGCCCGAGCAGGACGGGCCCTCCCGATAGGGCCCTGGTGATCAATATGTCCATGAGGCCCGCCAGGCCGATGGGCGCCCACTCGCCCACGAACATCCAGGCCACCCTGGTGGAGCCGAAGTATGCTATGGCACCGCCGTCCGGGTTGAGGAGGAAGGCCTCCCCTATGCAATCCCCGTCCGAGAACCTGGCCGTGAGGCAGGCAGCCGTCACGACAACCGGGAGCCTTGGCCCGTTGGTCAAGTTGAGCACGTCGCTGGTCCATATCGTGTCCAGGCGGCCCACGGCCCAGGCATCAGGGAGCCCGTGCCCAGCGAAGTTTAGGAGGCCGCAGCCCTCCCGGAGCTCGCTCAGGAGGGAGAAGCGGCTTAAGGTCCCCTTGGTCTCGTATAGCTTGACGCACCAGAACCTCGATGAGAGGGCCAGCGTTATGTTGTCCTTCACAATCTCGCCCTCGGGCCCGGGCTCGTCCGGGAATAGGTCCATGGCGGCCAGGACGGCCTTGAAGAACCAATCGGCTGGGGAGGAAGTAGCATCTAAGTAGGCCTCCAGCTTCTCAACCATGTCCATGGCCTCGTCGAGCGTGCTGGCGGGGAGCCTGCCCACCATGACGTCCGGGAAGACGTCCATGCTGTCGTCCGGCATCTCGCCCCACAGGCCATCTCCGTCGTCGTCCCAGGTCATGTTGGCCGGGAAGACGTCTGCGTAGTATAGGTCCGTCTCGACCGAAGAGCCGTCCTCAGCCTCCCTCTCGTCCTCGTAGCCGTCCGGTATGTAGACGAGCCTGGTCGGCACCACGTCGTGGTCCCCGAGCAGTATGACGAACTTTATGCCGTATTTTTCCACGGCATCCCTTATGCAGTTCCTTATCTTCTCCTGCAGGTCCCTGCCCTCGAAGCTGGCGCTTATCCAATCCAGAGTCCTTATCAAGGTAGGCATCCCGCTCGAGTTCTTGAGCTCGGCCAGCTCTTCCGCAGCGGACAGGAACCTCCAGCTCGTTATTATGAGCAACAGGGCCTCTGGGTCCTCCGGGCCGACGGGACGCCCTCCGAACTCCACGTGGAGGACGGCCTCCCTGATCCACAGGAGCTCCCGCCTGGCGGGGTCGTAGGAAGCCGGGAACACCCTCACGACCAAGAAGGCCTTCCTCTCCAGGTCGGCTGGGTCAAGGCCGTAGTAGACCTCATATTCCATCCAGGAAGAGCCCTTTTGCGTGAGATGACTTTGTGAGCATGGACTTGCGGCCGGCTGGCGGCAGCTCTCGGGCGAGGAGGCCGGCAGGGGGCCTGGGAGGCAACCGAGCTCGTAATCGACCTTGAGCTTCCCAATGTCCTTCACCAGGAGCCTGACGGACCTGAGCTCTAGGCCCCGATCTGCCTTGATGACCACCACCTTGGCTGGCATGAGGAGCCCGCCGGAGGGCACTAGGTCGCAATTGCCCATGCTGAAGCCGATGAGCTTGCCCTCGTGCAGGATGGGCCTGGGCGGCCCGAAGGCCAGCTTGAACTCCCTGACGAGGGCTGGGCCCTCCGTCGGAACCGTAAGGGGCCCTATGGGGGCCTCCTGGGGCCAGGTGACCTGTGCCAGCGGGCCTGTGGGTGCGCTCTGGGGGGCGAGGGCCAGCAGGATGGCGAATGCCAGGGCGATCGCCCACACGGGCTTGTCCAAGCTCCCACGCCGGTAGAGGCTCCCACGTAGGGCTAAAAGGAGAGGCCTCAGATCATGAACTCAGGGACGCCGTCCGGCCTGTAGGCCACCCTGGGCTTGAGCTTCCTCCTTGCCATCAGCTCGACCACATGCGGGTATAATATGACGTATTCCTCGTCTATCTCCTCCGCCAGGGCAGGGTCTATCTCGGCCAGCCTCTCCCTCAAGGCCCCATAGGACCGCTCGTCGCTGAAGCTGAGCATGACGGCTGCATAGACACGCTCGCCGGGCTCCAGGCCTGCTTCCACCAGGTTCTCGAGGGCCTTCAGCTGGTAGTTGAAGAACTTGGGCTTGGCTAGCGTCAGCTCGTGGAACTCACGTTCATTTGTGCCCTTTAAGGACACCCTGACCACGAGCCTCGGGTGCTTGGCCAACTCCTCGGCATAGGATTTATCGGCGCCTATGAGTATGCCGTTCGTTTCGAGCACGAACCAATACCTGGTCCTGTCGAACAAGCTCAAGAGGTCCAGTAGGTGCCGCCTGGACAGGGTGGGCTCACCGCCGCTCAACCTGACGAGCCTGTAGCCCCTGCGCTCGGCTATGGAGACGAGCTTCCTGAAGGCCTCATCGGGCCTGTAGAAGGCGCCCTTGGCCATGACGTGGCTGGCGGCACGCCAGGACCAGCAGAAGCCGCACCTGAGGTTGCAGCCCACCACGTCGCCCGTGGCTATGCCGCCATACCAGCGGCCCCCCCTGAACCTGTAGTAGCGGCGCTCCTCCACCCCGCCGGGCCCTTCCCTCATCACCCGGGCCCTGACGGCCTCCACCAGCTCGAGCGGGTCGTAGCCGGGCCTGACGTCCAGGGCACATCACCTCTTCAGGAGGCCGATCGGGTCCTGGCCCTTGCTCAGGTAGAGGGACCCGTATAGGAAGCAGGCCGTCTGGAACCAACCCGCCATGTGCCCTAGCTCACGCATGAGTATGGCCGTGAGGCACCTCGGGGCCTGCGGGCACTTCTCCCGTCTCGTCCAACAATCATACCTCATGCAGAACTCCTTCCTAGGCATTCTGACGCCTTCGCCTACCAGGCCGAGGGCCTTGGAAACCGTCAGGAGGTGCCTGTCGGC
>CAZVRS010000058.1:0-6620 GCA_964630115.1 uncultured Candidatus Bathyarchaeia archaeon
GCACAGGCTGGAGCTCGACAGGACGAGGTGCGTGGGCTGCGAGCTCTGCTCCCTGATATGCCCGAGGGAAGCCATAACCGTCAAGGTGCCCGAGAAAGATGGCTCAGAGGGCCCGAGGAAGCCCGTGGTGGACGTGGACGAGGAGAAATGCCAGTTCTGCGGCATATGCAATTGCATATGCCCCTTCGGGGCCGTGAAGGTCCTGAAGGACGGGCAGCCCATCATACCCGTCGTGGAATCTGAGAGCTTCCCGAGGCTGCTGCGTGAGGTCGTGGTCGACGTGTCCAAGTGCCCGCCGGGCTGCAAGGAGTGCGAGGACGCCTGCCCCTTCGGCCTGATAAAGGTCAGCGTGGTAGGGCCAGACGGCCGGGAGCTCCCGCTTGAGGAAGCCAAGGCATACCCGAGGCCGGAGGAGCTGAAGGTAAACGTGCACATCGACTTGGACGGCTGCCCTGGCTGCAGGCTCTGCGAGCTGAAGTGCCCTGAGGGTGCCATAAGGGCCGTGAAGGTCATACACGGCTCCATCCGGATAAACACGGACCTCTGCCCGGAGGGCTGCAGGGACTGCGTTGACGTATGCCCTATCCCGGGCACGCTGACCGTCGGGCCCGACGGCAAGGTGGTGGTGAACGAGGTGACGTGCGTCTACTGCGGCGTCTGCAGGCTCGTCTGCCCGGTCGAGGGGGCCGTAGAGCTCACGAGGACCTACATAAGGCACGAGCCCGTGAAGTCCGGCGCCTGGAACAAGGCCCTGGAGAAGCTGACCTCTACCGTCCACCTGACCCGTGAGCTGGTGGCTAAGAGCATGGAGAAGGGCCAGGAGGTCGTGGAGAAGAGGCTGGGCTGGATAATAGCTCACTCGAGGAGTTAAGCGCCCGGCAACGCTTAAAGCCGGGGCCTCGGACACGATGTAGGGAAGCACATGAGGCCGCTGAGGCCGTTCAAACCCAAGCGCAGGGGGCCGTCCGGCTGCCCGGAGTGCGGGGGCATGCTGCTCTACGACAGGGACACGAAGACCTACACCTGCACGGGCTGCGGGCGCATGTTCACCCGTGAGGAACTTGACGAGGCCAGGAGGAAGATATTTGAGGAGATAAGGGAAACCATGTCGGCTGAGCTCGAGGACGAGAAGGAGAAGATGTATAAGGAATACCTGAAGTGGTATCTATCCAGCAAGAAGGAGTGAGGCTGCCGACGGCCCCCGGTCCGTGGCCAGCTTAGCCCGTGGTGTCCTCCTTATGATTGCACTCTCAGGGCTTCCTCGAGGACCTTGAAGTCCTCCTCGGGTATCTGCCTCATGGCACCCCTTAGGTAGCCCGTCCACTTCTCCTTCTTCTTTATGAAGCCCAGTTGGCCGATGAGGGGCTCGAAGGGGACCGGCTCCTCCGGGACCAAGACGGGCTCGATCTTGACCCTGTTCGGGAATACCTCTCCTTCCCTGAAGCCCTCGGAGCTGAAGATGGGCTTCTTATCCACGTAGGGCTTTGAAACCGCCCTAAATATGCCCCCGAGCCTCTTGGGCCTCACGTAGAAGGCCAGCATATCGCCTTCCTCGAGCTGCTCCATCTTCCTCTTGTATCGGTCCGATACGCCCCACACGAGCTTCTCCTTGACTATGCGCCAGTTCTCCTCATTTACCACGCATAACCAATACTTGGCCATGGCCGCTCGAGGTTCAGTAGGCCCGGGAGGCCTTAAAAGAATTGTGGGGACATGAGGGCTTTCAACGCTTTTCCTCGAGCCACTTCCGGTAGTCATCTATGCTCATAGGATACCACTTCGGGGCCCTGGGCTGCTCCAGCGGCTTGATGGGCGGGTAGGGGAATATCTTCCTTATGGCTTCAACGCCCTCCGCCACCACGGGCAGCAGCTCTGGCTTGAAGGCCGCCCAGGCCTCGTCTTCCTCCGTCAGGCCGAGCAGCCTCTCGCCTGCGCACGGGACGGCCATGGTGGGCTTGTCCTTCTTCAGCACGTAGGGCACGGCCGAGCAAGAAGCTATGCCCACGAACTCCATCTCGGCCAGGACGCCGGCCCAGGCCATGGCCTTCAGGATGACGGCCACCTGCGTAGGCGTCCCGTAGGCCACGATTACGTCGGGCTCCACGGACAGCCTGTGCATGGGCGTGAAGAGGACGGCCGAGCAAGAGCCAGGCTCTAGGAAGCGGTCCTTAAGGGCCCGGTATAGGACCTCGGCCACCTGGCCGTCTTTGGCGTGGTGGCCCACCAGGCCGGACTCGAATACGTAGTCCGGTTCCTCCAGCATGCCGTAGGCAGCTGCACCTATGACGCAGAACATGTCCTCGACTGTCTGGCCGACGGGCCAGCCGTATGTCCTGGCCACGTTGAGGGCCCTGCAAGCCGGGAGCTTGGACCCGAAGTCCCTAAGGGGCCTCCTGGCCCCCCTGGGCAGCTCCGATGGGTCCTCGAGGAGCTTGACGCCCACCAGGTAGGTCCTGAGGCCCAGCCGGGCCTTAACCCGCCCGGCAAGCTCAGAGAGCTCCTCCAGGCCCGGCAACACAGGCCCCTCCGCTCATGCCCTAGAGGGCCTGGGCCAGCAGCTCGGCCACGTCCCTTATGGCTATCTTCTCCTCGACGTCCAAGACCTTGGCTGCGTCCTCGAGCATACACGTGCAGAACGGGCAGGCCGTGGCTATGACGTCCACGCCCAGCTCAAGGGCCTCCCTCAGCCTGTTCACGGACGGCCTCTTCTCGGGCTCGGCTTCCTCCGTCCACACACGGCCAGCACCGCCCCCGCAGCAGAAGCTGTTCTCCTTATTCCTCCCGAACTCAACGAGCTCTATGCCCGGTATGGCCTCCAGGACCTGCCTCGGGGCCTCGTAGATGCCGGAGCGCTTGCCGAGGAAGCAGGGGTCGTGGAAGGCCACCCTGAGGCCCTTAAGGGCCCTGGAGGGCCTTATCTTGCCCGAGCCCACGGCCTCGGCCAGGACCTCCGTGTAGTGAAGGACCGTGAGGCCGAGCTGCCTATACGGTCCCTCGTTCTTGAACACGTAGTAGCAGTGCGGCGACACCGTTATGACCTCAGATACGCCGTATTTCTCGAAGGCAGATGCGTTGTGCTCGGCCAGCTCCTCGAAGAGGCCTTTCTCGCCCATCCTGAGCACGTGGTCCCCGCAGCACCATTCTTCTGGCCCGAGGCTGGCGAAATCCAAGCCGGAGGCCCTAAGGGTCCTTACCACGGCCCTGGCTACCTCCTGGTGCCTGGCCTCGAAGGCCTGGAGGCAGCAGACGAATAGGAGCCTATCGGCCTTCCCGACCTCAGGGGCAAGCTTCAGGGGCGGCTCGAGTCCCTCGGCCCACTCCAGCCTCTTGGCCTGGAGGCGGCCGAGCGGGTTGTGGTATATCATGGCGTTCTCAAGCACGTCAGCAATACGTCTCGCTATACGGCCCTGTTCCACGAGGACGGACTTCTCCTCTACTATGGCGCTCGCTATGTCTATTTCCTTCGGGCACACGAGGGTGCAGGAGCTGCAGGCCGTGCAGAGCCATATGGTATCCCCCACGACCTTCAGGCGTTCCTCCAGGCCAGCATCACGGGTGTCTATCATGAACCTGTAGTTGGTCATGAGGGCCGATGGGCCGAGGAAGGCATCGTCTATGCTGGCCGGGCAAGCCGAAAGGCATGAGGCACAGCTCGTGCAGGGCGAGAGAGGCCAGTAGCGCTTGAAGACCTCTGGCTCCTGCCTGAATTCCTCCTCCGGCTCGCCGGGGGGCCTGAGCAGGTATGGCCTAACGGTCTTGAAACGCTCGAAGAAGGGTCTTACGTCCACTACGAGGTCCCTTATGGGCGGGAGGTTGGCCAGGGGCTCTATGAGGACCGTGTCGGTCCCGAGGTCGAGCACCTGGAGGTTGCATATGGGCGTGGACTTACCGTTCACCCTCAGGGCGCAGGAGCCACATATGCCCATGCGGCAGGAATACCGGAACGTGAGCGTCTCGTCCAAGTTCTCCTTTATGTAGAGCAGGGCGTCCAGGACCGTCATGCCCTTCCTGACCGGGACCTCGTAGGTGCTCGTGAAGAACTCCTTCTTCTCCGGGTCGTATCGCCTTATTATGAACTTCACGGTCTTCACGGCCGACACGGCCACAACACCCCCTCAATACTTCCTGGCCGTGGGCTTCCACTTCGTTATGACCACGGGCTCGTAGGCCAGCCTCGGCCCCTCGGGCGTCCAGTAGGCCAGCGTGTGTTTCAGCCAGTTCTCGTCATTACGCCTCGGGTAATCGAGCCTGTAGTGGGCCCCACGGGACTCGGTCCGGGCCAGGGCACTCACTATTATGACCTCTGCCACGTCGAGCATGAAGTCCAGCTCGAGGGCGTGGACGAGGGCCGTGTTGAAGGTCCGGCTCTTGTCCTCGACCCTTATGTTCTTGAAGCGCTCCTTCAGCTCCCTGACCTTCTTAAGGGCTTCCTCCAGCTGGTCCCCGTGCCTGAATATGAATACCTTATCCTGCATGGTGTTCCTCAGCTCCTCCCTCAGGGCCGGGACACGCTCATCTCCCTCGCTGCCCAAGATGACGTCGAAGACCCTCTTCTCCTCTTCCTCGAGGGCCTCCTTCGGCAGCTCCGGCAAGCTGTTCTTCATGGCCAACTTGGCCGCTTCCTCGCCGGCCACGGCACCGAAGACGAGGCAATCTATGGTGCTGTTCGTCCCGAGCCTGTTGGCACCGTGCAGGCCGTAGCAGGCACACTCCCCGGCCGCAAAAACGCCTTTCACGGGCGTCTGCGTCCTCTTGTTCGCCCTTATGCCACCCATGGCGTAGTGGGCCGCCGGCCTGACGGGTATCGGCTCCTCGGCTGGGTCAACCCCGGCGAACTTGAGGGCCAGCTCCCTTATCTGGGGCAACCGCTCCCTGATGCGGTCCTCGCCCAGGTGCCTCAGGTCGAGGGCTATGTAGGGCCCGTAGGGGCCCTGGAAGGCACGCCCCTCCATTATCTCCCTCTGCTCAGCCCTGGCCACTATGTCCCTGGGCGCCAGCTCCATGCGGTCCGGTGCATACCTCTTCATGAAGCGCTCGCCCTTCGCATTCAGGAGGTAGCCTCCCTCCCCCCTCGCTGCCTCGGAGATGAGGATGCCCTGCGGGACCAGGCCCGTCGGGTGGAACTGCACGAACTCCATGTCGGCCAGCGGGAGCCCGGCCCTGTATGCTATGGCCATGCCGTCGCCCGTGGCCGTGTGGCTGAAGGTCGTGAAGGCATAAACACGCCCTATGCCGCCCGTGGCGAAGACCACGGCCTTGGCCCTGAAGGCATACATCTCGCCGGACTTCAGCTCTATGGCCGTCAGGCCCCTGGCGATGCCCCCGTCAACTACGAGCTTGGTGACCATCCACTCGTCGTAGAACGTTATGCCCTCGCAGGCCAGGGCCTTGCCGTAGAGGGTCCTCATCTCCATGAGGCCCGTCATGTCGGCTGCGAAACAGGCCCTTGGGAAGCTGTGGCCGCCGAACGGCCTCTGTGCGATACGGCCGTCCTCGGCCCGGGTCCAGGGGCAGCCCCACCTCTCCAGCTTTATTATCTCCCTCGGGGCCCTGCGGACGAAGAACTCGACAACGTCTTGGTCGGCCAGGAAGTCCGAGCCCTTGACCGTGTCCCAGGCGTGCAGGTCGAAGCTATCGCCCTCACGCAGGACGGCTGCCGTCCCGCCTTGGGCACAGACCGAGTGGGACCTTATCGGGTGGACCTTGGATAAGACGGCTATGTCTAACTTGCCTTTCGAGACCTCGGAGGCCTCTATGGCAGCCCTCAGGCCAGCCAGGCCCGCTCCGACTATGACCACGTCGTGCGTTATGACCTCCAGGGCCAGCTCACCTCCCCAGGCCCTCAGATGCCGAGCATCTTGTATATCTCGGCCCTCTTGGCCTCGACGGCCTGCTTCACACGCTCGTATAGGTTGTTGCCGTGCGTGTCTATGGCCACTATGAGGGGCCCGAAGTCCTCTACCTCGAATATCCACATGGCCTCTGGCATGCCCAGGTCGAGCCACTCGACCCCCACGACACGCTTTATGGCTTTTGCGGCCAGGGCACCGGCGCCGCCCGTGAAGGCAGCGTAAACGGCTCCAAATTCCCTACAGGCCTCCGTCGTCCTCGGGCCCATGCCGCCTTTCCCGACTATGACCCTCACCTTGAAGGCCCTTATGAAATCGGCCTCGAACATCTCCATCCTCGTGCTGGTCGTTGGGCCAGCGGCCACGATCTCCCACTCGCCATCCTTCTTGACGGCTATGGGGCCGCAGTGGTATAGGACGCAGCCCTCCAAATTGACGGGCAACTTCTCGCCCTTCTCGGCCAGCTCGAGGGCCCTCCTGTGGGCGGCATCCCTGGCGGTCACCATGGTCCCGCTCACGTATAGGACATCGCCTACCTCCAGCTTCCGGACCTCCTCCTCCGATATCGGGGTCCTGAGCCTGTAGGTCGCCACTCGCCCACCCGCCCACGATGGAGCAGGCGTCTAAATAAGGCAGTGTGCTCGGCAGGAGGCCCTCTATCACGATAATTTAGGAGGTTCTGGGATTCGTGTCCCTAATGAGTTCAACAGCCCAAGGGCCTAGAGATCGTCAGGAATCCTTGCCCCATATTTCGTCGACGACCTTGATGGC
>CAZVRS010000059.1:0-1628 GCA_964630115.1 uncultured Candidatus Bathyarchaeia archaeon
CAGTTCAGGCCGCAGGGCGTCAGCTCGGCTTCTTTCTGCGTGCTGACCCTTATGGGCAAGGCCTCCGGGTATAACAGGTCTTCTACCACGTAGAGCTCTGAACGCCTTATGCCCTCCATGCGCCTGAGGCAGCAGGCCCCTAAGGCCATTATCTTGGGCAGGCCGGGTGCCTCAGCCACCATCACGGCCATGAGGTTGTAGGAGCCTATCAAGGTGGCCAACATGACCATCCTGGGGCACTCCTTGAAGACGTGCATTATGTTCAATAACTTGTCGTGTTCTACCTCACACAACAGGACCAGGAGCTTGGCACCGAGCTTCTCCGGGCTCAGGCTCGCCCTTATGCTCAGGATGCCCGAGGACAGGAGCTTCTGGAGGTGCTTCTTCACCCCGACGTGCGAGATGCCCAGCCTCCGGCCGAGCTCCGTCAGGCTCATGCGGCCGTCCTGCTGGAGGAGCTCCACCAGGGCCTTCCTCCTACCGGCCAGTAGGCCGTGCCTACCCCGCCCACCGGACATGCTTGGTTTCAGAACAACACCTATCCCTTATAAGTTTGGTCTATTTCCGATACCCAATGGGCCTTGAGCGGTGACAGAAGGCTCGTGAAGAGGTTCAGGATACTCGGGCCGGAGAAGAACCCCCTGGTCCCCTGTGCTGGCGTGGTGGCAGAACTCGATGCGGACCTTAAGGACGTGATGCCCGTCCTCTTCCTGAGGAACGTCGGCAAGGCTTCCTACGTGCCCGACAAGGGCGTCCTGACCATAAGGCACGGCGGCCGCCTCATAACGTTCTACCCCGATGGCAAGGTGGTCGTGGGGCGTGCTTGGACGGAGGAAGCCGCCCGTGAGGTGCTCAGGGAGGTCATGGATATGGTGAACGAGGCGTATGGCGACCTCCTGAGGGAAGGCCCTCCCAGCCGGGAGGAGATCGAGAAGGCCATGAGGTTGAGCTGGCGTGCCCTCTTAGAACTGCTGCCTGGGGAGAACTGCGGCAGGTGCGGCCGCAGGACCTGCCAGGCCTTCTCGGTTGACGTCCTCAGGGGGGAGGCAAAGCTATCGGATTGCCCGCTCCTGAAGGAGAACGCCGAGCTGCTCGAGCGGGCGAAGTCGACTTTGGGCAAGAGGCTGGCCAAGGCCCTAGGCCTCTGAGCCAGCGAAGGGTTTAAATCGGGCCGTTTTCCCCGCCCCGAGCTGCGAGATGGCCGGTCTTGGAAGAGGACGGCCCCGGCTGGCTGGGGAGGCTGAAGCGTGAGCTGGCCTTCGTCAGGGGCAACTTACTCGTGTTGACCGTTAGCTGGACCATCTGGAGCCCCTTCAGCCGTGCGGTAGGGGTCTACGAGCAGGTCTACATAATGGCCCTCGGCGCCAGCGTCTTCCTGCTCGGCCTCATGTCGGCCGTCTCGTCCGTCATACTCGGCGTCGTGAGGTTCCTCGGGGGCTACGTGGCAGACCGATACGGCCGGAAGCGCATCCTCGTCTCCATGACCTTCGTCTACTCCCTGGCCCTGTTCCTATACGCCCTGGCGCCCGATTGGAGGTGGATATTCGTGGCATCCATCATAACGAGCGTCTGCCTCCTCTACCAGCCCGCCCTATCCGCCATACTGATGGACAGCGTCCCGCCCGAGA
>CAZVRS010000059.1:1728-4210 GCA_964630115.1 uncultured Candidatus Bathyarchaeia archaeon
GTCCAGCCCTTCGTCATCTACTACCTGGGCCTCACGCTTGATGAGTGGGGCTTCCTGTGCTTCCTCGGCTCCGTGATATGGATGGCCACCCTCCTGCCCGCCGGAGCAATAGTCGACCGGCTCGGGAGGTGCTCATCCCTGATGGCGGGCCTGGCCCTGACCTCCCTGTCCTTTGCGCTCTTATCCGCCCTGAAGAACTTCGGGCTCACGGCCTTCTGGCCCATAGCCTTGTCAATGCTGCTCCTCTGGACGAGCTCCTACCTAGCCCACAACGCCCTATCGGCCCTGGAGGCGGACTTGGTTCCCAGGGGCCTCAGGGGCCGTTTATCTGCCTTCCTGGCCCTCCTGACCGACGTGGTGGCTGCTGCGAGTTATGCTGCCTGCGGCTGGCTCTACGAGGCCGTGAGCCCCTCGGCTGCCGCCCTCCTGTGCTCCCTATCCGCCCTGGCCGGGGCCATGACGGCCTCACTGGCCCTGAGGGAGCCGGAGGAGAGGCAGGGGTGAGCAAGGTTTAAAACGCCTGCCCCGGCCGTAGGCTGGGGTTGCGAGGTGGAAGGTGGGCACTTTAACCCGTTCTGAGGACCGTGTCCTCCCGGCCAGCATATCTGATGTTCTGTCCGGCTCAGTGCCAGAGGGCCGGAAGGTGAGGATAAGGGGGTGGCTCTCCAACAGGAGGTCGAGCGGGGGCATAGTCTTCCTTATAATGCGTGATGGGACCGGCTGGCTCCAGTGCGTGGCCAAGAGGGACGTGCTCGGCGAGGAGAAGCTGGACGAGCTGGAGAAGCTGCCGGTTGAATCCGTCTTGGAGCTGGAGGGGTCCGTCAGGGCCGACAAGAGGGCCCCGGGCGGCTACGAGTTGTCAATCGAGCGATACCGCATCCTGAGCGTGGCGTGGCCCGATTACCCGATAGCTAAGAAATACCACGGCCCCGACTTCCTGCTCGAGAAGAGGCACCTATGGATAAGGAGCAAGAAGATGTGGTGCATCCTCATGGTCAGGTCGAAGCTCCTCAAGGCCGCCCGCTCCTGGCTTGACGAGCACGGCTACGTGGAGGTCCAGGCCCCCATATTGACCGCATCGGCCTGCGAGGGAGGTGCGACCCTCTTCCCCGTCGATTACTTCGGCCGGAAGGCCTATCTCACGCAGAGCTGGCAGCTCTACGGGGAGGCCTTCATAGCGAGCGTGGGCAAGTGCTACACGCTGGCCCCGTCCTTCAGGGCCGAGAAATCCCGGACCCGTAGGCACCTGACCGAGTACTGGCACCTCGAGGTCGAGATACCTTTCTGCGACCTAGAGTGCCTCCTGAAGGTCATAGACGAGTTCATAACGCACATCTGCCACGAGCTGGCCGAGAAGGCAGCAGAGGAGCTGAGGACCCTGGGCAGGGACCCGGCCGACCTGGCCCGGATAGAACCGCCTTTCCCACGCCTGAGGTATGACGAGGCCGTGGAGATGCTCCAGGCCAAGGGGGTCCAGATAGAATGGGGCGAGGACCTGACCTGGACCTGCGAGAAGGCCCTGGCATCTGAGTTCGACGTGCCGTTCTTCGTGACGCACTTCCCGAGGACGGCGAAGGCCTTCTACCACAAGCCCGACCCTGAGAGGCCCGAGGTAACGCTGTCGGCCGACCTGCTGGCCCCTGAGGGCTACGGGGAAATAATAGGGGGCGGCGAACGCATAGACGATTACGAGACCCTGCTGGCCCGCATAAAGGAAGAAGGGCTCGACCCAGCCGATTACGAGTGGTATCTCGACCTGAGGAAATACGGTTCCGTCCAGCACTCAGGCTTCGGCCTGGGCGTCGAACGCATGGTCATGTGGGTCTGCAAGCTGGACCACATAAGGGATGCCATAGCCTTCCCACGCCTGGTGAGGCGTAGGCCTTACCCATGAGCCGGGACAAAATAGCTATGTGCGGCTGGGCCCCAAAGTCAACCGGTGCCAGAATTGGCCCTCGAGTGGCTTGAGGAAAAGACGGCCCAGGTCCTAGAGCGCCTCAGGTCCATGGAGCCGAGCGAGGCCGTCGTGGTCCACCACGATGATGCCGATGGCCTCTGCTCCGGTGCGGTCGTGAAGGCCGTCCTCGAGCGTATGGGGTTCAGGCCCAGGCTCGTCTGCCTCGAGAAGCTCTTCCCCGAGGCCGTAAGGCTCCTCCACTCGGGCGAGGGGAAGGCCATCTTCTACTGCGACATAGGCTCGCCACATGCCGACCTCATATCCAGGGCCAACAAGGGCAGGAACCTCACGGTCATATTGGACCACCACGACCCGAGGCCAGCCGACGACCCCATGGTGCTCGACCTGAACTTGGAGCACGTGGGCGTGAGGGGCGAGGAGGAGTTCTCGGGTGCGACATGCTGCTACCTGTTCGCCAGGGCAGTCGACGAGGCCAACAAGAACCTGTCCTACCTGGCCTTGGTCGGGAGCTGCGAGATACCCGTCGGCTACAAGGGCATAAACGAGCAGGTCCTCGAAGAAGCC
>CAZVRS010000059.1:4310-6594 GCA_964630115.1 uncultured Candidatus Bathyarchaeia archaeon
GGGCATGGGCTCCAAGGTCATAGGGACCTTCTGCTCCTACCTATCGCACGTGAGGAAGCTGGCCAGGCCCGACATGTTCGTGGTGGGCCTGATGGAGATGGAAACGGCCATACCTGGCCTGGGCGAGCTTAAAGGTCGCTTCTACAAGGTGTCCGTCAGGGCCCCGAGGGCCCTCAGGACCGATATAGATGCCGGCAGGGCCCCCTCGGCCGTCCAGCTCCTCAAGGAGGCCACGGAGGGCTTCGGCATAGCCGTTGATGGCCACGCTTATGCGGCCAGCTGCGTCATACCAGCCGATAAGGTGGAGGAGTTCATAAGGAAGGCATCCGAAGTTTCCACCAGGAGCTCCTCAGGCACGAGCTGACGGGCCAGATGCCCTCGGGCAGAGCGGGTCAGGCGCCTTAAGGTCGTTCTTCATGAGGATGGCCCTGGCCAGGCAGCCTCCTTGGCAGAAGTCCCTTATTGGGCAGCTGCGGCAGGGCTCCATCCCGCCAGGCTTCCTGTCGGCCAGGAACTGGTCCCTGAAGACCTCATACTTCCTCCAGGCTTCTTCGACGCCCTCCCTGACGTTGGCCACACGGAAGTCCAGCGTATCGCAGAAGAGCACGTCCCCCTGCGGGCTTATGTCCATGACCCTGTCCGAGCAGCCGAAGACGTAGATACGCTTCGACTTGACCATGTCGGCCACGAAGGGGGCACACCAGACGCAGGCCCTGTAGCCTATTTCCTCGACGGCTTCCTCGACGCCCGACATGCACTCCGCCACCTGGCTCGGGCTCGGCATGAGGTTCTTGCTCTCCCGGGCTGCCCTCCCGGCCGGTATGAGGGGCAGCAGCACGGCCTCAGAGGCCCCCACGGCCTCGCAGAAGAGGACGTGCTTCCTCCCGAGCTTGTAGGTCATGGAGGATATGGTCATTATCACGGAGAACTCCACGCCGTAGCTCCTCAGCTCGGCCAGGCCCCTTATCGTCCTGCGCCAGGCCCCGGGTCCCCTTATGGCATCGCAGACCTCCCTGTCCGGGCCGTCTAGGCCCACGAAGGCGAAGGCGTCTAGGGACCTCATGGCCCTGGCCACACGCTCGTCTATGAGGATGGCGTTCGTGGTGAAGCTGACCTTGAGGCCGTCTTGAACGGCCCTCTCAGCTATCTCAAAGACATCGGGCCTCAGGAGGGGCTCGCCGCCCGTGAAGGATATGTGGACCACGCCTAAATCGGCCAGCTCATCCACCATCTTCAGGGCCTCTTCGGTCGTGAGCTCCGCCCCCCTGAAGCGCCCGGCTACGTAGCAGTGCCTGCAGGCCAGGTTGCACCTCGACGTGCAGAGCCATATGGCCAAGGTGGGCCACATGCCCTCTGGACCGAGGGAGGACCGGGCGGCCAGGAGTTAAAAAGGCTGGTGCCCACGTGGGGGAGGGAGATGCCTTGGATGCAGAGCTGATAGTCATCGGAGCTGGTCCAGCCGGCTTGAGCACGGCCCTCTACGCCGCCAGGATGGGCCTCGAGGTCCTGGTGGTCGAGAAGGGCCTGGCCGGGGGCCTCATGCTCGAGATACCGCTCATAGAGAACTACCCAGGCTTCCCGAACGGCATAAGCGGTCAAGAACTGGCCAAGCTCATGGTGGAGCAAGCGAAGGTCCACGGGGTTGCGATAAGGGAGCTCGAGGAAGCCGTAGAACTTGACCTGAGGGGGGACGTGAAGACCGTCAGGACCAACAAGGCCTCTTACGAGGCCAAGGCGGTAGTGATCGCCACGGGCTGCTCGCATAGGGAGCTTGGGGTCCCGGGCGAGGAGGAATTCAGGGGGCGAGGCGTGAGCTACTGCGGCCTCTGTGACGGCCCCCTCTTCAAGGGCAAGCGTGTCCTAGTGGTCGGCGGCGGAAATGCGGCTGCCGTCACGGCCCTCTACCTCTCCGACCTGGCTTCCGAGGTCCTGCTGGTCCACAGGAGGGATGCCCTGAGGGCCGAGGAAATACTGGTCAAGAGGCTGGCCGAGAAAGGCGTGAAGTTCATCCTGAGCTCCGTTTTGACGGGCATACATGGCGATGAGGTCGTCAGGAAGGTGAGCATAAGGGACCTCAAGACGGGCGAGGAAAAAGAGCTGGAGGTAGATGGCGTCTTCATCCAGGTAGGCGAGGTCCCGAACAGCGAGCTGGCGGCTAGGGCTGGCGTCCAAGTGGACGAGAGGGGCTTCATAGTAGTTGACGTGAGGCAGAGGACGAACTTGCCGGGTGTTTACGCAGCAGGCGATGTGACGAATTACCCCGTCAAGCAGGTCGCAACGGCTG
>CAZVRS010000060.1:0-6466 GCA_964630115.1 uncultured Candidatus Bathyarchaeia archaeon
TTATTAACGGGCTGGCCACCTCAACGCCCGATGGTGGAGGAGAAGGCCCGGAGGCCCTGGCCTCGCACGCTGGTGGTGAGGGGGCGCATAGGCTACCTTAGGCCCATGAGGCTGGAGGAGATCATCGAAGTCTTGGAGGGACGTGGCTACCACGTCGAGTTGGAGCGCGTGGAGCGTCCCGGCAAGAAGGCCCCTGAGGCTGCGGAGGCTGATGTGGTTGGCCATTAGGGTTAGGGTGAGGATCAGGGCGGTTTTCACGGGCTCTTCCGTGGAGGCGGTAGCTCTCGCAAACAGCGGTTATGAAACGGAGGTTCCTGAGGTAGCGATACCGAGAGCCCTGGCCGAGAGGCTGGGGCTGAGGCTTCAGGAGGCAGCTCGTGATTTCTACATGACGGCAGGCGGCCCTATCGAGGTCCTGAGGCTCCCAGAGGCCGTCGAGATAGCCGTTCTCACAGAGGATAGGGAAGAGGGGCCTGTGCTAGCCGACGCAATAGTGATGGAGGTGGATGAGGTGCTGTTGGGCGATAAGGTCCTGGGGGCTCTGAAGCTAGATCTGGTGGACCCAGCCAGAGGGCTATGGAGGTTCAGGGACGAGCCACCGGATGTGCTCAGGCGGAGCGCTGAACAGGAGCGCCTGAACTCCCCATGAACTCCCTTATGGCCTGCACGAGCGCCTCCAGGTTCTGGCTGGCCTTCATGTCGGCCTTCCAATCCCTGGGCAGGTAGCGCCTGAACCGCCCAGCGGCCCTCTTGTCCATTATGACCACAACCCCCCTGTCGTGCTCGCTCCTCTGCAGCCTGCCCGCCGATTGGGCCAGGGCCACTAGGCAGGGGACCCTGTTGGCGTAGTGCCAGCCCTTCCGCCCGAATTTCTCCTCGAAGTAAGCCGTCAGGGCCTCCTGGAGGCCCGTCTTCTTCGGGTAGGGCAGGCCAACTATTATGACGCCCGAGAGCAGGCCCCTCCCGCCAGCGGATAGGTCGACTCCCTCGCTGACCTTTCCCCTGGCCACGCCGAAGAGGACGCACCTATCGTGGGCCGATAGGAAGGACAGCACGTCCTCGACCTTCGTCCTCCTGTCCTCGGCCAAGTAGGGCAGTTCGGGCCTGAGGCGCTCAAGGATGGCCTTCATCATCTCGTAGGAGGGGAAGTAGACGGCCACCCGGCCTCCTATCGCTTTTATGAGGACGCCGAGCCTCCTAGCTATCATGTCGAACTCGGACTCGCTCCTTAGCTCATACTTGGTCGAGACGGCCTTGTCCACGAGCAAGAGCCTGTTCGACCGGGGGAACGGGCTGGGGACCCCGAGGAAGTCCGTGCGCTCCCTATCGAGGCCCAGGACCTCCACGTAGTAATCTGGGTCCCAGAGCGTGCCGCTCATCATCACGAGCGACCTCAGGTCGTTCAGCACGTCCGTCGCCATGGACGGGTCCAGGCATCTGACGCCTATCCGGCCCCTCACCTGCCCGTCCCTCTCCAAGGCGAGTGAGTAGTGGGCGAACTCGCGTCCCCTGAGCTTCAGGAAGTCCATGAGGAAGGAAGCACAGCGGCCCACGTAGGAAACGGGCGGCTGCCCTTGCTCGGCCCTGGAGAGCCTTATCTTGTCCCCTTCTTCCTCGAGGAACTTCAGGAAGGACAGCAGCACCCTCTCGCTCGTGAAGCCCAGCTCGGCCAACAGCAGGTCGGCTAGGACGTCCGGGTCGATCAGGCGCTCATACTCGGGCCCGTAGAGCTTGTAGGTCTCGGAGCCCATCTTGTCCACCATCTCGGCCATCAGGCCCATGAGGCCCCTGTCCTCAACCGCATACTCGTCCGCTTCCTTCTCGGCCCTCCTGAAGGAGGTGCTGGATATCTCGTCCGACATGACGTCCACGGCCCACTTGTCCACGTTGTGCGCCTCGTCTATGACGCAGTTCAGCTCGGGCAGGTCGGCCCCGAAGCGCCACAGGACCGCCTCCCTGACGGGCCTGAGGAGCAGGTAGTTGTAGTTCCCCACCATGATGTCGGCCTTCCGGGCCGAGCACTTCACGACCTCGTAGGCGCAGACGCCCAGGTCCCGGCAGACCTCAACGGCCTCGCCCGGGAGGACGGCCCCCTTGTCCAAGAGCTTCCTGAGGGCCATCAGGCCCCTCGAGGTAAGCCTCATCTTGGGGCCGTAGGTTCCCTCGTAATACGGGCAGGTGGCCCCTGACCCCTTCCTCAGCTCCTTGCAAATCCTCAGGAAGTCCCTATACCTGGCCTTTGCGAGCACTTCTGATTCGAGCCTGAGGGGGCACATGTCCTGCCTGCTGGCGAAGACGGCCGTCCTGAGGGCTATGCCCTTCTCCTCCCTGAGTCTCCTAACCTCACGCACGTATATCTCAAGCTGGGCCTTGGTCCTCGTCAGGACCATGAGCTTGGCGTCATCGCCCAGGCAGGCGTCCCTGGCCATGAGGAAGGCCGTCAGGACGGCTATGCTCTTCCCTATCCCGCAGGGGGCGTGTATGAGCCCAATACGGCCCTTAGACATGACCTCGTAGGCGAAGGAGATGACCTCCCGCTGGTGCTTCCTGAACTCCGGGTAGGGGAAGTAGTCCTCGGGCCTTGCCTCGGCCAACAGGCCTTTTCCTCCCCCAGGGCAGGCCTTAGGCCCCTTAATAACCTGCCTCACAGGACCAGCGGACCATCATTTAAATAACCGCATGTGGTTTTTCAACATGGGTTGGAAAAGGGCAGGGCCATCGCCTGCGGCATCGCCGTGTTCTCGGCATCGTGGTGGGCTTTGTCCCGCATGTTCTCAGGGGCCATGGAGCAGGACACGGCCCTCCTGGCCTCCTTCATCTTAGCCCTCTTCTCTTCCGCCTTCTTCAGCCTTATTTACAAATCAACTAGGTCTTCCCCGAAGGCCGTGCTAACCTCGGGCGGAGTCATAGCCTTCCTGGGCACCTTCTTCCCCTACTCTGGCCTGCCCTGCCCCATCGGGCTGGCCCTCGTGTATGGGCTCCTGGCAGCTCCCCTGTTGGCGAGGGAGGAGAGAATATCTTATGAGAAGCTCGCCGAGCTGTCCAAGCTCTGGGAGAAGTTTAGGGGCATTCTGACGATCTCGGCCGTCTTAGAGCACCTAGGGGTGAGCGTGGAGGAAGCAGAGGAGCTGCTCGGGTGGTATTGCAGGCGGGGCCTGGCCCGCAAGCTCGTAAGGGAGGGCGTGATCCTCTACTGCATGCCGTCCGTCGTGGAGAAGCTGCCGCCGCCGGAGGCCGTGATCCTGAGGGCGTTCTTAGAGAAGCCCACGGGCCTGACAGAAGAAGAGCTGTCCTCCCTGACGGGCCTCAGGACCGGTGTGCTCAAGCTCGTCTTGGATAAGCTAGTTAACGATGGCCTTCTTGTCAAGCGCTCGGACGAGTATAAGCTCGTGGTCGTGCACGGGTTCCCCGAAGCAAGAAGGGCGAAGCGCAAGAGGAAAAAGAAGCGGGGGAAGCGAAGGAGGCGTAAGAGGGCTAGACGACCTTGATTATGCCGAGCCTGGCCAAGAGGCTTGCTATCCTCATGGATATCCTGTGCCTGAGGGGCGATTTCGTGGCTACGGCATGAACACCCCTGGCCCTCAGGGCCGGGAAGTTGCCCCTCATGAGGCCGAAGAACTTCTTGCGCTCCTTCGAGACCAGATCGACCTTCTTCAGCAGGTCAGGCATGGTCCCGCTTATCATCAGCCTCAGCACGGGCTTCTTGACCTCTCCGTCCTCTATGAGCCAGCCGGATGCCGGCAGGCTGAACCTCCCGCTCCTGAAGTCGGATTGGTGGACGCCCATCACGTCCCTTATGAGGAAGCCCTTCTTCACATCGCCTATCAGTTCCTCCAACGGTGCCTCTTCCTCCCCCCTTATCTGCAGGAACAAGTGGTCAACAGATGGGGCAGCTCCCACGAGCCTGGGCCAGGGCCTAGTGCAGCTCCCCGTCGGCTGGACGCCCCACTTCAGGGCGTAGTAGTAGTCCGTCAGGTGCTCCTTCAGGACCCCACGCTCTATCAGGGCCACACGCCTCGTGGGGACGCCCTCCATGTCCCTCGGGGCCCTGGCCGGGTTCTCGGGGCTCCTGGGGTCGTCGAAGACCGATAGGGACTCGCTGGCCACCTGCTGGCCTACCTTGTCCCGGCCGAAGGGCGTGGCCCCACGGTCCACGTTCTCGGCCCTGAAGGCCTCCGTGAGGATCCACATTATGTCCGATACGGCCTCGGGCCTGAAGACCAAATCCAGATCGCCCCTGAGATCGACTTCCTTGGCCCTCTTGAAATCGCATACTTCTTCCACGACTTTCTCTGCCATTTCCTCTGGCGAGAACTCGTCCAGCTTATCCGTCACGATGGATTCCCAGCCTTCTGCAGGCGGTATCTCGTCCCTAGCCAGGCCGAAGGCCGAGGCCGAGAATATGGTCCTACGGGCCTCGAAGGAGAGGCCGAGCGAGTTGGCCAAGACGAAGGCCCCGTCAACGGCCCACATGCCTCCCCCGACCAAGGCGACCTTCTTGCCAGAGCCCTTCACGATGTCCTTCATGGTGCCGTAGTAGTCGAGGAGGTCGGCCTTCGTTATGGCCGATATGCGCTCGTCAGGCTTGACCTCGAGCTCTGGGGCCTCCATGGGGGGCGGTAGGGACCTGAAGTGCTCGTCCCTGCCCTTGGCCTTGGCGTTTGCCAGGGCCTTCTCGACGGCATCTTCTATGAAGCTCAGCCTGAGGCTGGTCGTGAAGGCGAAGCCCACGTTGTTCCTCGTGGCGGCCCTCACAGCCAAGCCAGATGTGTAGCTCGTGGTCACGGACGGTATGGCCTTCATGACCCTGAGGACCACTTCCCTGACCCGGCAGGCCAGGGCCTCGACCTGGTAGGCCCCTATCTTCTCCCCGTGCCTTATGGCGTGCTCGACGGCTTCCCTCAGGTCAAAACCGCTGGCCAGCACTTCAACCACCCACCAACATCTCCTCTATGAGGAGCCAGGGCCCCGAGACTCCCACGGGGACCCTCTGCATCTGCTTCCCGCAGAAGCCAGCCGATATCTGGGGCCTGTCGAATTCCCTGCCCACGCCCCCTATCTTCTTCAGGACCACGAGTATGTTGCCCGATATGCTGGTGCTGGACAGGCGCTCCTTGACCTCGCCCTTCTCGACCCTATAGACCTCTTGGACGCCGAACGTGAAGGTCCCACGTATCGGGTCAACTTGGCCCCCACGCCCCGCCCTGAGCAAGAGGCCATCCCGCAGGACTTCCAGGAGCTCTTCGTTTGACATGGCCTCCCTGGGCGAGGAAGGTTCTATGAAGGTGTTCCTCATCCTGACTATGGGCGGGTGGGCCCAATCCTGGGCCCTTGCGTTCCCCGTGAGCGGGAGGCCGAATTCCGAGGCGGTCGTCCTGTCCGTCATGTAGGACCTGAGGACCCCACGCTCTATTATGACCGTCCGGCCCGTGGGGACGCCCTCGTCATCGTAGGGTATCCAGCCGAAGCCCTTGACGCCCTCGAGCTCGAAGCGGCCGTCGTCGACCACGTTTATTAAGGGGCTCCCGACCGCCTTGCCCATCTTGCCCTTCAGCATGCTGCCCACCCTGAGCGAATCGGCTTCAGCACCGTGCCCCAGGGCCTCGTGGGCCAGCAGGTGGTTCAGGTCCCCGTCCACCACGACCCTGAACTTGCCGGAAGGGCACTTCTTTGCTTTGGCGCCTTCCACGGCCTTGCGGCCCGTTTCCTCCCCCATCTTGATGACCTCCTCCGGCTCCACGAGCTCTAGGCCGCCTAACACGCCCCACACGGCCCTGTGGCTGTTCAAGCGGCCTCCTACCTCGGCCGTGGCCTCGTGCCTCACCAGGGCGTAGGGGAGCTCCATGATGATGTCCGTCCCCTCGCTCGTCACTATGCGCTTCGTGATGGTGAAGTCCATGTATAAGGTTGAGGCCGTCTTCACGCCCTCGGAGAAGCAGGCCTTGTGGGCCTCCATGGCCATCTCGAGCTTCTCCTCGACCGGGACCTCAGCTGGCGCCTTGGCGGGCTTCACTCTGACCTCATCACGGACGGGCTCGACCTCGGCCAGCGATGACTTGGTTATCCAGGCCTTCTCGGGCAGGACCTCCTCCGACTTGGCCTTCGGGACATCTGCCTCGTCCAGGGAGAAGGTCAAGAAGTGCATCTTGCCCTCCACGAGGGCCCTCAGGGCCAGGCCAGCAGATATGCCGAAGTCGAGCCTCCTGACCTCCCTGTCCCTCACCTCTATGACCGTCCTCTTCTCCACTTCAGCACGGCACTCCACGTAGGAAGCCCCCTTCTTCGACCAGGCCTCCATGAGACCCTCCAGGACATCCTCGGGCACGAGCTCCGACAAGCCCGTCTCCCGGCCCCACGTTGGAGCTCCCATGACTTAAGGTTACCCGGATGAGACGAAAGCCTTATTCCCCCCGCCTGGCCTGCTCCCCAACGGGCCCCGGTAGCTCAGCCTGGGAGAGCGCCCGGC
>CAZVRS010000061.1:0-5079 GCA_964630115.1 uncultured Candidatus Bathyarchaeia archaeon
CTGAGCTGAGCTTCTACTACACGAACAGGTGGAACTACGTGGCCGTAGTCAGCGATGGGACCAGGGTCCTAGGCCTCGGGGACATAGGGCCTGAGGCCGGCCTGCCCGTCATGGAGGGGAAGGCCCTGCTCTTCAAATACCTCGGCGGCGTTGACGCCTTCCCGCTCTGCATAAGGACCAAGGACCCAGATGAGATAGTGACGTTCCTGAAGTGGATAGAGCCGACGTTCGGCGGCATAAACCTGGAGGACATAGCAAAGCCGAAGTGCTTCTACATACTCGAGAAGGCCAGGGAGGAGCTCGACATACCCGTCTGGCACGACGACCAGCAGGGCACGGCCACCGTGGTGCTCGCTGGCCTCATAAACGCCCTGAAGATCGTGGGCAAGAAGATGGACGAGATCACGGTCGCCATGGTAGGCGTTGGCTCCGCCAACACCAGGACGGCGTTGGTGCTCATGAGGGCTGGCGTCAAGCCGGGGAACATAATAATGGTGGACTCAAAGGGCATACTGCACCCGAACAGGAAGGACATAGAAGCCAAGAAGGACGTTGAGTATTACAAGTGGAAGTTCTGCCTCGAGACGAACGCCGAGGGACGTGAGGGAGGGATACCTGAGGCCCTGAAGGGCGCTGACGTATGCATAGCCATGTCCAGGCCAGGCCCGGGCGTGATAAAGCCGGAGTGGATAAAGCAGATGGCGGACGATGCCATAGTGTTCGCCTGCGCCAACCCCATACCCGAGATATGGCCTTGGGAGGCCAAGGAGGCAGGCGCACGCATAGTGGCCACGGGCCGCTCCGACTTCCCGAACCAGATAAACAACTCCCTCGGCTTCCCGGGCATCTTCAGGGGCGTCTTGGATGTGAGGGCCAGGACCATAACGGACGACATGTGCATAGCAGCCGCCAAGGCCCTGGCCGAGTTCGCTGAGAAGCATCACCCGGGCGGGATAAGCGAGGACTACATAGTGCCCAGGATGGATGAGTGGGAGGTCTACATACATGAGGCAGTCGCCTGTGCTGAAGAATCGATGAGGGAGGGCGTCGCCAGGCTGAAGCTGAGCCGCCAAGAGCTCTGGGAGAGGGCGGAGAAGATGATAAGGGCGGCCCGTGAGTCCCTTGAGGTCCTGATGAAGCACGGCATAATAAAGCCACCGCCGCCCGAAGAAGAAATACTCAAGAAGTAAGGGCCCTCCCTTTTTCTCCCACGTCTGACCTCCGTGCTCCCGAGCCAGGAGCTTGCACGCCGCCTTACAAAATGGGTTCACCTGACCCCCGCTAGGTCAAGCGTGCGGGCCTCTAAGCCTTATATCCGGCCCGGGCGAGGCCAAATAGAGCATGAGGCCCCTGGAATTCGTCCATCTGGCCGACGTGCATCTGGGGTATGCTCAGTATAACCTTGAGGAAAGGCTGAGGGATTTCGAGAAGGCCTTCAGGGAGGCAGTGGACAAGATACTGGACATAAAGCCGGATTTCGTCCTCATATGCGGCGATTTGTTCCATCACCCAAGGCCCTCGAACGAGACGCTGGAGTTCGCCATAGAACAGCTCTGCCGCCTGAGGGCGGCCCGCATACCCGTCCTGGCCATAGACGGCTCTCACGACTCGGCCCCCAACTCCGTGACGGGCACCATACTGAGGCCCCTCGACAGCGCTGGCCTGCTGACCTACTTGCCCAAGAGGCCCGGCTCATCCGTAGAGCTCGGGGACTGCTACGTCTATGGCGTGGGCTACCTGAGGTCGAGGGCGAGGAAGGCCGAACTCCAGGAGTATGTTAAGGAGGTCCCCCCGACGCCCGATCCATCTAAGTTCAACGTGATGGCCTTCCACGTGGCCCTCTCCATAGGGGAGCTGGGCATACCCGAGCACGCCGCCGCCGTAAGGCCGTCCGACCTCCCGAGGGGCTTCGACTACTACGCCGGGGGCCACGTCCACAGGCCCTTCTTGGCCAAGCTGTCCGAGCTGGGCCTGCCCGGCGAGGGCTACCTGGCCTACAGCGGCTCAACGGAGACGGTCAACTACAGGGAGGCGGGCTTCGACAAGGGCTTCTTCCTCGTCAGGGTCTCGGCAGATAAGGAAGTGGAGGTCGAGCGCATCAAGCTGGAGGGCACCAGGAAGTTCGTGGTCTTCGAAGAAGACGTAACGGGCCTGAGCCCTTCAGAGGCCAGCAGGCAGCTGGCCGAGCGTGTAAGGGCCTTAGACGAGCGTGGGGCCGTGATAGTGCCCGTGATAACTGGCAAGCTGCCTCCCGGGGCCCTCAGGAGCGACATAGACCTGGCCTTGGTTAGGTCGGCTGCCGAGCTGGCCTTGGCCGTGAGACCCGTGGTCAAGGTGGAGGAGGCAGAGCTGGAGGAGCTCCCATACATCATAGAGGAGAGGGAGGACCTGAGGGCCCGTGCCTACAGGTATTTCCTCGAGGCCTTCAGGAACAGGTGCCCCGAGGGCATGGACCCGGAAAAGCTGGCCAAGACGGCCATAGAGATATTGGACCCGCTCCTCTCCGGGGATAAAGAGAAGGTCAGGTCCCTCCTGGAGGGATTGGCATGAGGATAAAAGCCGTCAGGCTTGAGAACATAAGGTCCCACAAGGACACGCTCGTCAGCTTCGACAAGGGCTTCAACTGCCTCATAGGGGGCCTCGGTGCTGGCAAGACGAGCATATTATACGCCATAGATTTCGCCCTCTTCGGGGAACCCCTCGGCAGGAGCTACGCTTACCTGCTCAGGGAGGGCGAGGGCAGGGCCCGTGTCACGCTCTGGTTCACGCACGATGGCTCTGAGTATGTGCTCATAAGGGGGCTGAGGAGGACCGGGACCAGCATAACTCAGGACCTCGGTGTCCTGAGGTTCTTCAAGGACGGGAAGATCATAGCCGAGAAGAAGGCGTCATCGGTGGCCGAGCAGCTCAAGAGG
This sequence comes from uncultured Candidatus Bathyarchaeia archaeon, assembly GCA_964630115.1. Lineage (GTDB taxonomy): Archaea > Thermoproteota > Bathyarchaeia > EX4484-135 > EX4484-135 > EX4484-135. The sequence goes on from CAZVRS010000061.1 coordinate 2,916, forward strand.
GAGGTAGGGCTGGACAGCGAGCTCTTCAGGGAGGTCATGTGGGTTAGGCAGGAGAAGCTGAAGGAAATACTCGACATGAGCCCGAGGGACAGGCAGAGGAAGCTAGACGCCCTGCTGGGCCTATCCGATTTCGAGGAAGCCTGGGCCAAGCTGAGGGATTTCGAGTCCTACTACAAGCGTGTCCTAGAGGTCTACGAGAGGGACCCGGATGTCCTCGCAGCAGGGAGGCTTGAGGAAGAACACGCCAGGCTTGTGGAGGAGCTGGCCAGGATTTCGGCGGAAATGGAGGAGCTCGCCCTAGAGATAGACAAGGCCACGAAGGAAGTCGAGGAAGCCAGCGTCAAGGTGGCCGAGCTCGAGGAAGCCAGGAGGAAGCTCGAGAAGCTCAGGGAGAAGAAGGCAAGCCTCCAGGCATCCATAAGGGAGGCCGAGAAGGCCATAGAACGCCTTTCCAACGAGCTGGAGGCCAGGAGGAAGCGTCTTGAGAAGCTCGAGGGAGAACTCAAATCCCTCCTCGAGGAAGAAGCCGGGCACAGGCGTTCCCTCGCCCTCCTGGGCCTTGAGGTAGGTGCCCCTCTGGAGGAAGCCGAGGGAGCACTATCAAAGATGGTGGCCGAGCTGGAGGCCCTGAAGGAGAAGGCCATAAGGATCGAGAGGGACATGGAGGCCACTAGGGAGAGGCTCGACCTGATATCACGTGAGAGCATATGCCCCACATGCCTCAGGTTCATAGACGAGGCGTATAGGCGTGATCTGACCTCCAAGCTGAAGAAGGAGCTGGTCAAGAAGGAGCACGAGCTAGAGGCCATAAGGGGCCGCCTTGAGGAACTCTCGGCCCGCAGGAGCGACTTAGAGAAGTCCATAGAGGCCCTGAGGGTGCTTGAGGCCCGCAAGTCAGAGCTCAAGGCCAGGATAGAAGACGAGAAGGCCCTCCTGGAGCAGGGGGAGAAGGAGTTCGATTCGGCCAAGATGAGGCTCGACATGCTGAGGGTCGAGCTTGAGGACGTGAGTTCTAAGCTGGAGGAGCTCAGGGAGGCGGAAATCGAGGAGGCCAGGGGGGAGCTGGAGGCCAAGAAGAGGAAGCTCATGGAGCTCGAGGCCAGGCTAGAGAACCTGAAGAACAGGAAGGAGTTGGTCAAGGAGAAGCTAGCGGATTGCGAGAAGAGACTGAAGCTGGCGGAGGAGAAGCGCAGGAAGGCCGAGGTGGCGAAGAAGCTCATAGAGGTCGTGAAGCTCTTGAGGTCAGCCTACAGGGGCGTCCAGCCGCACCTCAGGACGGAGGTGGTGAAGGCCGCCAAGTTCTACATACAGCGTATCCTGGACGAGATATCTGGCCCAGAGGGCTCCTACATGGTGGTTGAGGTAGGCCAGGACTACACGCCCGTCGTGAGGGTCGATGGCCGTGAGAGGCCCATAACGCACCTCTCGGGCGGGGAGAGGACGCTCCTGGCCCTGGCCTACAGGATAGGCATGGGCCTCCTCATAATGCAGATGAGGATGGCCAAGCCCTTCGACATACTGCTCCTCGACGAGCCCACGGAGAGCCTGGGCCGGGAGGACATGTCCATAGACAAGATGGCGGATGCCCTAGCCAGGCTCAGGACGGTGGAGCAGGTCATAGCCGTCACGCACAGCGAGGCCTTCGCAGAGAAGGCGAACCACGTCATAAGGGTGGAGAAGGTGGACAACGTCAGCCGTGTCAGGGTCGAGCCCAGGGCGGGCCCAAGGACCTAGCCATGCCGGACGGGCCCCTCTTCCCGCTCAAGCACGTCCTGGTTTATGCCTGGGAGCTCAGGACCGCCAGGAGCCTTGACGAGGTAGCCGGGAGGCTTGAGGAAGCCAAGTTCTACGTCGTGAGGCCGAGGGAGGATATACTCGTAATGACCAGCTTGGCCAGGCCGGGGGCTGTCATATTGATAATGGTCGAGAGGGGGCCGGGCCACGGGGACCTAATCGTGGTCCAGACGCCCGAGGGGCCATACGGCTACGAGGACATCCTGAGGGCCGTCCCCGTCTTCGCTAGGATAGCTGGCATAAGGCTGAGGGGCCTCTGGCCGAAGGCCCGTGAAGAGCCCCAAAGCCCCTAGAGGACCTTAATCCAGTAGCGCCTGGCGTCCCTGAGGACCACGCTGTGCTCCAAGGCCCTCTCGAATTCCTCGGGCGT
>CAZVRS010000061.1:5179-6409 GCA_964630115.1 uncultured Candidatus Bathyarchaeia archaeon
TCCTCAAGCCTCTTGGCCCTCACCTCACGGACCACATCGGAGAGCTTCCTCAACCCTGGACAACGCCCCTGCCTGCTCCAAGACCTAAATTAACCCTCCACGTAGATGATGGACTTGATCAGCTTGAACTCCACCGTGTCCACCAGGCCCTTGTCCGTTATCCTAAGCTCGGGTATCACGGGCAAGGCTATGAGCGATAAGGTCATGAAGGGCGATTCCATCTCGCAGCCCAGCTCACGCCAGGCCCTCCCGAGCTTCCTGACCTTCTCGGCCACGACCTCTATGGGCTCCTCGGACATGAGGCCTGCCACGGGCAGCTCCAGCAGGGCCAGGATCCGGCCCTTATCTGCGACCGCCATCCCGCCCCCGCACTCGGCCACTTTGTTGGCCGCAAGGGCCATGTCGGCCGTGTCAACGCCCATCACCACGAGGTTGTGGCTGTCGTGGGCGACCGTCGAGGCGACGGCACCCGACCTAAGGCCGAAGCCCTTCACGAGCCCCCTCCCGATGTTCCCCGTGGCCTTGTGGCGTTCTACGACGGCCACCAGGGCTATGTCACGGGCCGGGTCGGGCCTTATGAGGCCCCCGGATACCTCTACCTCCTCGATTAGGTGCCTCGTGGTGGCCTTCCCTTCTTCCACGCCTATCACGTGGGCCTTCACGGGCCCATCGGGCGCCTTGACCTTAAGCTCGAAGTCAGAGGGCTCCAGGGCCTTGTGGAGCCTCACGGTCCTCTTGGCCTCTTCCGGGTATGGCTTCTTCACGGGCCTAACCATCATGGTGCCGTTCCTGGCCACCAAGAAGCCGTCAGAGATGACCATATCCACCTCTACGGTCTCAAGGTCGGACAGGAGGACTATGTCGGCCGCCCGGCCCGGCCCTACGGCGCCTATGTAGTGGTCGAGGCCGTAGTGCTCGGCGGGGTTTATCGTGGCCATCTGTATGGCCTTCACGGGGTCCACGCCCTCCTCTATGGCCCTCCTCACGATGTGGTCCATGTGCCCTTCCTCCAGCAGATCCTCGGGGTGCCTGTCGTCCGTCACGAGGACGGCCCGCCTGTGGTCAAGGCCCATGTCCGTTATGGCCTTTATGCAGGCCGCCAGGTCCTTCCAGGCGGAGCCCTCCCTCATCATGGCATACATGCCTAACCTTAGCCTCTCGGCCGCCTCGATCGGCCCCGTGGCCTCGTGGCAAGAGCTTATGCCAGCCGAGGCGTAGGCGCACAGCTCC
>CAZVRS010000062.1:0-1870 GCA_964630115.1 uncultured Candidatus Bathyarchaeia archaeon
GAGGCAGAGATAGGCTCCTTAGAGGTCCTGAAGGGCAACAGGAAGGTCAAGCTGGCGGAGCTCTTCGAGGTAAAAGGTGATGCTGCCTCCAGGCCCGAGGAGCTGACGATTCGCCTCTCCGGCGATTTCAGCAAGGTCAGGCAGGTGGGCTTCGAGATGACGTCGGGCCGTGTAGTGGTCGAAGGCGACATAGGGCTCCTGACGGGCGAGCACATGAGGGGCGGCACCATAGAGGTCCACGGCTCGGCTGGCTCCTGGCTGGGCTCTAGGATGCTCGGCGGTACCATAATAGTCCATGGCTCGGCCGGTGATTACGTGGGTTCCTCCTACCGTGGGGCCGCGGACGGCATGAGGGGTGGTACCATAATCATAGAAGGCGATGCTGGCTCCGAGCTGGGCAACCACATGAGGGGCGGCACCATAGAGGTCAAGGGGTCCGTGGGCCTCTTCCCCGGCATACACCTACACGGCGGGGCCATCCTCATAAGGGGCGATTGCGAGGGCCGGCCTGGTGCCTTCATGACGGGAGGGAAGGTAATAATATGCGGGCACGTGCCGTCCGTGCTGCCGGGCTTCAGCATACTAAGGATATCGAAGAGCGTCAAGTTCGGGAAGGGGAAGATCGAGGGGCCCTTCTACACCTTCGTGGGCGACCTGACGGAGGGCGGGGACGGGAGGCTCCACGTCTCCAAGGAGCGCAATCCCCACCTCTCCCACTATGAGAGCTATTTATGACGACCCCTTCCGGGGGCCTGGAAAAACCCTTAAGTTATCCTCCTGCCCCGCTCGGTTAGGAGGCAAGGAGGGTCATGTCGATAGCGCCCTACCTGGCATCTCCCATGCCGGTCGTGAGGCGCATGCTCATGCTGGCTGACGTGAAGCCGGGGGAAATCGTGTATGACCTGGGGTGCGGGGATGGCCGCATCGTCATAACGGCCGCCAGGGAATTCGGTGCCTACGCCGTGGGCATAGAGATAAGGAGGGACCTAGCCCTGAAGGCCATGAGGGCTGTTGAAGAAGCAGGCCTAACGGACAGGGTGAAAATAATAAATGCGAACTTCTTCGACGTGGACATAAGCGATGCAGATGTCGTCACCCTCTACCTGACCACCTCCGCCAACCTGAAGGTGAAGCCCAAGCTCGAGAGGGAGCTCAAGCCCGGGGCCCGTGTCGTATCACACGAGTATGAGATACCGGGCTGGACGCCCGTCCTGGTGGACGAGTTCACGGAGGACTCGAGGTATAGGTTCCTGACGCACAAAATATGGCTCTATAGGCGCTGACCGTATGTATTACGAATCCTCCGACCCGTAATACTTAAATACCCCGCCCCTTGTATTACGTCCGGCGTGGGAGACGTGCACATCCCAGATGGCTTCCTAGACCCGGTCACGGCTGCCCTTTGCTATGCGATAGCCCTGGCCTTCACCGCCGTGGCCATCTACAAGAGCAAGGCCAGGCTGAAGCCCGAGGTCATCACGCTGGCCTCCCTCCTGGCGGCCGCCATCTTCGCAGCTCAGATGCTGAACTGGCCCATACCGGGCGGGACGAGCCTCCACATGGTCGGCGGGGCCTTAGCTGGCATCTTGCTGGGGCCGTGGCTGGGCGAGCTGGTGATGGTCGTCGTGCTTTTGGTCCAGTGCCTCGTGTTCGGCGATGGGGGCATAACGGCCCTCGGTGCCAACATACTCAACATGGGAATAATAGACGTGCTGATGGGCTACGCTTTCTTCAAGGCCTTAGCCAGGCCCGGCGGGACGAATAGGGCCCGCATGATGCTTGGTGCCTTCCTCGGGGGCTGGCTTGGCATAACGTTGGCTGGCGTGGCCTGCGGCCTCGAGATAGGTTACTCGCCAGCCTTCCCGTTCGG
>CAZVRS010000062.1:1970-6297 GCA_964630115.1 uncultured Candidatus Bathyarchaeia archaeon
GGGCGTGGCCATCATCCTGGCCTTGGGGCTGATCCTGAGGGAGTTCGTGGCGAAGGGATAGAGCTATGCGGGCACACAGGGGCCTCCTGATGCGTTACCTCGGGAGCGTCGAACACGTGCTCGAGAGGCTGGCGAGGGAGAGGAATCCCGGCATGGCACCGGCAACCTCCATTTTTCTCCTCATCCTCCTCGTGTCCGTGGCAGCTTTCACGAGCCCTCTCCCCCTCAGGCCCGGTTCTTTCCTCCCCCTCCTCATGGCCATCGCCCTCTCGTCGGCCAGCCGTGAGCTGGGTGCCTTCCTGAGGTTGGCTGGCATGGTCTCCTTCTTCCTGGCCGTGGTCTCCCTCCCTCTGTTGTTCACCACGCCGGGGACGGCCTTCTGGACGCTCAGGCTTGGGCCTCTCAAGTTATCGGCCACTTGGAATGGGGCTCTCCAGGCCCTGGCCTTCGCCCTGAGGTGCCTGAACGCCATCTGCCTGGCCGTGGCCTGGACTTCCTACGTGGGCTTCAACAGCCTCATAAGGGGCCTGCACGCCATCGACCCGACGGGCACCATACCGAGCATGGTTTTCCTCACGACCAGATACGTGCCCCTGTCGATACGTGAGGCCCAGAAGCTGATAGCGGCCAGGGAGGCCAGGACGCTCAGGGAGCCCAGGCTGAACACGACATGGCTCCTACTGGCCAGCTCATGTGGCGATTTGCTCCTAAGGGCCTTTCATAGGGCCTGGAAGGTCAACTTAGCCATGAAGAGCAGGTGCCTATCGGGCAGCCTGACCAGCCTCACGAGCCTCAAGGACTGTTTTAGGCTGGGGACCCGTGATGTCCTATGGGCCCTGTTGGCCCTCGCCTACGCACTAGTGATGGTCCTGAGGGTGATATGAGGTGAGCCGGGAAGTCCTCTCCTGCCGAGGGGTCTGGTTCAGATACCCGGACGGCACGGAAGCCCTCAGGGGCGTAAGCTGCTCGATACACCAGGGCGAGGTGACCGTCCTCCTGGGCCCCAACGGTGCTGGCAAGACGACCTTGCTCCTCGTTCTGGCGGGCCTGCTCGAGCCCTCCAAGGGCCAGGTGCTCTTCAGGGGCCGTGATGTGAGGGAGCTGGGCCCGGAGCTGAGGAAGCACGTGGGCCTCGTTTTCCAAGACCCCGATGACCAGTTGTTCTGCCCGACGGTCTTCGACGATATTGCCTTCGCCCTCAGGCAAATAGGCTTGCCTGAGGAGGAGGTCAGGATCAAGGTGCTAGATCTGGCACGTGAGTTAGGCATAGAACACCTCTTGGACAAGGCCCCTTACAAGCTCAGCTACGGCGAGAAGAAGAAAGTGGCCATCGCCACCGTCTTGATATACGGGCCCGAGGTCCTGCTCATGGACGAGCCCACGGCCTCCCTAAGCCCACGATACGTGAGGTTCTTAGAGGAGTTGGTGGCCGAGGGCGTGGATTCCGGGAGGACGTTCGTGATAGCAACCCAGGACGTGGATTTCGCTTACGAGATAGCTGATTACGCCTACGTGCTCGTGGAAGGCCGTGTAGAAGCCGAGGGAAGACCAGGTGAACTGCTCTCAGATCCGGGGCTTCTTGAGAAAGCAGAACTGAGGGAGCCAAGGAAGTTAAGCGAAATCTTGCTCAAAAGAACCGGACTGGCCGAGCTACCGGGGCGTCCCTGAGGCCTATTCTTCCTCTTCCTTTGGAGGCCACTTCTCCGACAGGAACTTCGGTATGGCAGATGAGTCCTTCGGGCCCACCAGGACCCTCCAGCCCGATAGCTCCTCGAGCTCCCCGCTGAGCCTGGCAGCCAGGCCGGGTATTATGACGTAGCGGTGCTTCACCTTCTCCTCGAGGCCGGATTCCTTGATGGCATCTGCTACGAGTTCTGCCGTGAGCTTGCGGCCCGCCACGGCCGATTGGACGCTGAGGCCCTCCGTGTCGACCACGAGGAGGTAGCAATCTATCTTGGCGGACTTCACGTCGTTCTCGACCGTGAAGTATGTCAGGGCGTAGTTGGTCGTCACGAGGACGGGCGACATCTCGTCGGGCTGGCCTATGATCCTGAGGCCAGCTTCAACTGCGACTGGCTTCCTCGGGTCCGTGTATATGTTCTCACGCCAGACCAGCAGGGGCAGGTGGACCCAGCCCTCCAAGCTGTGCATTATGAGCAGGTCGGCGAAGCGGGTCATCAGTATGGTGGCCATGCAGGCCTCACGCCAGGCCTTGAGCTCGGGAGGCCCTTCCTCGAGCCAGGCCACGGCCGGGACCCCTATGAGCGGGTAGCCGAGCAGGTCGTCCCCCATCTTGGTGGCAGCACGCCTTATCATGACGAAGTTGTTGACGGTGTCCGAGAAGCCCTCGCCCGGGAAGGTGCCTGGGTCGAGGGCCAGGTCCTCGACGCCGTAGGCCCTCAAGGTCTTGACGAGCGACTTGAGGAGTGCTATATCGCCTGGTGAGAAGACGGCCAGGGGGCACTTGTAGCCCAGGGCCAGCTCCGCCATCTCACGCCAGTTGTCTTTCGTGGCCGCATAGAGGAGGGGCTTCCTGTCCACGACCTTCACGAGGGCCTGCTCCATCACGTCCGGGTCGAGGCAGCAGAGCACGAGCGGTCTGTCGGTCAGCTTGGCCACGGCCTCGACGGCCTCGGAGAACTTGCTGGCATCGCCGGATACGCACCTCACGGCCACGGCATCCAGCTTCAGCATGCGCCCTATATACTCGTAGGCCAGCTCGTCAAGCTTCTTCACACGGGCCTCTACCTCGTCCATGCCCATGGTGTCCTCCACGTCTATGGCTATCACGGTCGGGTTGTGGTAGGTCAGCTCGTGCCTATACATGACATACTTGCCGCCTATCTTGACCGCCTTATCGCCAGAGCCGAAGACGACTTCCCTGACGGCTGGCCTGAGCATCTCCCACAGCTTCTGGTATGCTTCCTTATACTCCGGCTTCAGGAGCTCGGGGCATTCCTCAAGCCTCGCCTCACGGTTGGCCAGCTTCGTGGCGAAGGCCATGCACGTCTTCTCGCCGCACTTGCCGCAGTTAGTCTTGGGCAGATACTTGTATATCTCAACCGGGCTTAGCTCCTTGGCCGAGGACGACATGCTCCATCACCCCAGCTTCCTGCTCACCCAGTCCTTGATTTCCTCAGGCTTCGAGGCCCCCTTCTTCATCAGTATGTCTATGAACTCCTTCACGGTCCTCGTGGTGGCCGGGTGCTCTATCATCAGCCAATCTGCGCCAGCCAACAGGTATACGATGGCGCACACGGTCTCGTAGAGCGGGCCCCTGAGCTCCCTCGGTCCCCATATCTCGCCCATCTCGGCCTCCTTCATCCAGGCCTCACGGGCCGCCCATGTGTTGGCCGGGCAGGCCATTATCGGGTGCTGGAGTTCCTTATCGCCCATCAGGGCCGCAAGGCGGGCCCTCTCCATGATGGTGTATGAATACTCGCTCCCGTAGCCCAGGGCTGCGGACGTGAGGTCCATTATTATGCTGTCCCTCGGGACGTGTCCGTAGAGCTTCCTGTTCAGCTCCCTTGCCATGTTCAAGTCTATGGGCGTGAAGGCGAGTGCTATGTGGCCGTGCTGGGCTATGGCCTTGGCCGTATCATCGAGTATGCCCTTCTCGGCCATGTCGAGCGTCACGGAGCTCATTATGAGCCTCTCTCCGGAGAACATATCGGATGCTAGCTTGAAGGCCTCGGCGTCCTTAACCGGGTCGCCACAGCCTCCCACCACGACCGGGACGTCAACGGCCTGGAGGACCTCTTCAACCGTCTTCAGGGCTTCCTTGGGCTCCCTGTCCTCTATGAGCGGGTCCATGCTGAGGAGGTGGACCACCACCATGTCGGCCTTGAACTTATCCACGTTCCTCTTCGCCCACTCGCCGGGGTCGTGTATGACATCCTTCACGTGCATCCTCACGGCCTTCGGCAGGCCGATCTTCTTCGCCTTCAGCAGGTCATACTCGAAGACATCCATGGATATGATTGGCCTGTGGGGCGGGGGCTTCTCGAAGATGTAGTAGGGCGGGTTGGTCTCGCCCCCTATCACGTATGTCCTGCCCCTGCTGCCGCCCTCTGAGCGTGTGGCCCCTATCTTGACTTCCTCGACACGGCCCGGGTAGGTCATCACGGGCGGCTCGAAGGTCTCCATGATGAGCTCGGTGGGCTTGGCGGGGGCTGGTGGCGCCGGCGGGGCGGGCGGTGCTACCGGCACGGCTGGCAGGAACTCGAGAACCATCTTCTTGGCGTGTAACTCCACGTCCTCGAGTTCAACGGCCTCATACTTGGCCAAGACCCTCAGCAGGTCGGACAGCAGGTCGGCCAAGACGCTC
>CAZVRS010000063.1:0-6223 GCA_964630115.1 uncultured Candidatus Bathyarchaeia archaeon
AGGGCTTCTTCCTCTACGACGAGCTGAAGGCCAGGGGGATAGTGGGCATCCAGCCCGGCCTGACGAGGCGTATCAAGCTGAACACCTACGGCCTGACGGACGAGGAAGTCGAGCGGGTCGCATCGGCCTTCCAGGAGATAGCAGAGAAATACGGCCTTGAGGTCCACTGATGCCTGAGTGGCATTATGTTCCCGCTAGACACGGCGGGCCCCGAAAATCTTAATAGCTAACTTATGAGGACAGGGGGGCGCCCGTGCCGAGGATATCCCGCTTGTGGCTGAGGACGGTGCTCGGGCTTGCACTCAGCCTGACCTTCATAGTGATAGGCGATTACCTGCTCCCCCGGTTCTGGCACATCTTGGCTTGGCTCGCCGGGCTATCGGTGATCACCGTGATGCTCCTCTGGTTCAAGGATCTCTTAGAGGCCTACGCCCTCTTCGCCGACGACTATGTGAGGGAGAAGGCTAGGACCGTTTCCGATCTCGAGGAGAAATCCGCCCCCTTGGAGGAATGGAAGAAGGCCATGTTCGGCGAGAAGGGCCTCGTCTACTTGATCAAGGAGAACAGGGAGGCCCTCAGAACCATACTGCGCTACCTGCACGTCAGGCCCTACCCCGCCTTACCCGAGGGCGACCCTGAGAGGCGAAGGAGACCTTCTGACTGCTAATTCCTTCTCAAGCTCGTTCGTCAGCTCGTCGAGGAAATCTTCCCCGGAAACGAGCTCGGCCAGGTAGTCCTTGCCCTTAATCCTGAAGACGGAGAGTGCCACGTTGAAGGCTGCCTTCAGGTGCTCCCTCCCCACCGGGTCGTCTTTTATACGCCAGAGGACGAAGAGCTTGAGCCACTTGCCCACTATCCTACCCAGCTTGGTGACCTTGAAGGACCCATCTGGCCTCTTCACCACCAAGCCGCCTTCGACGAGCCTGCTGAGTATCCGTGATATCTCGCTCGGCGAGAGGACTTCCTCAAACTCCCTGGCGATGTCCTTATGCCTTGCTGGCCCTCCCCTGAACTTGTCGATTAGGACGTGGAGGACGGCCACACGCCTCGGAGTTGAGATGGCGGCTATCAGGCTCCTCATGTAGGTCTCGTAGAGGTCCCTGAACATATTCTTGAGGGCTTCCGTCAACCCTTATCCCCCAATGGGAAAGGCAGGACAGATCTCTTAAACTTTTCTCTTCCATTTTCCGGGTTGTGGAATGCAAAATGCTTAAATATGGCTCTCTCACTCCAGGGTATCGGAGGGCAAGGCGATGGACGAGTTTGAAGGAAGGATCGAGGAGGCCGTGAAGGAGCTCGGCTGGATAGCATCAGGCAAGAAGCGCCGCAAAGTCCTGCACAAGCTCGTCGAGGACGTTAGGCGTGCGGACCGGGAGAAGATGGAGGACGACGTGAGAGAAGCCCTAAGCGGGCTGCTGATCGTCAAGCGCCTCGAGGCCCTCGAGAATAAAGTCGATAGGCTGTCCGAGGACGTCAGGGACGTCAAGAGCATCCTCAAAAACGATGTGGGAAGCATTCACCAGGCGCACATCGAGATCATCAGGGACGTGGTCTTGGAGCGCACGACCGCTAAGCGCACTCCTACGAGGCGCATGGCACTCCCGGTGGCCTGAGGAGGCGATGGGGCATGAGGCTGAGGGTCCTGCGCCCGGGCGAGGAAGCCAGGGAGCTGTTCGAGGCCTGGCGGCGTGGGGAAGCCAGCGATGAAGACCTGCTAGACCATGCTTACGAGGCTAAGTCATTCAACGAAGTGCTCAACCTGCTGACCTCCATGACCAAGGAAGGGACCTGGGGCATCATCATAGCTGCCAGCAACGACATAATCCTCGAGGCAAGGCCCGACGGCGGCACCAACCTTGAGGGCTTCGTGATCTTGGTGGAGGCCCTGGCCCTCACCTACGGCGACGTATACATACTGATGATCCACAACAGGCCCTCCGTAGAGAAGGCGGCCCGGATACTCTGGGACCTGGATTACGTGCCCGTGGTGATAGGCGAGGAAACCGACCGCACTTCCATGGTGGTCATGGAGAGGAAGCTCGTCAATGGGACCTGCGTGCGCTTCTTCCTCGGGCGCCTGAGTTCCCGTGGCCTGGGCAAGCTCCTCAAGAGGCAGTTCTCAGGGGGAGCCGCCGACCTCCAGGCCCAGCTGCCTGAGGAAACCGCCACCAGGCTGTTCCTCAAGGTGCTGGAGCTGAAGAACGGCCGTGTCCTCGGGATCATATGGAGCCGTGGTGCCACTGGCGATACCGTCCTCACCGAGCTGTTAAAGATAAACGATGACCCAAGGGCCTTCCTGACCGTCCCGTTCGCACCCGTCAACGCCCTAGTGCTCATGGACAGGCCAGCCAAGAGGGCCCTCAGCCCGGACGAGCGCCTGGCCAGGCTCGAAGGCAGCGCCAGGCTGATGCATAAGGTCTACGCCAGGCTCGGGCCGCAGATCGGCGGCAGCAGGCTGTCCCTCGTGCTCGGCATAGCTGCCGACAGGGGAGGCCCACACAAGCTCGCCTTCGCCTTCGCAAGCCTGATGGAGATGAACCTCGTAAGGTTCAGGGCGTCGAACAAGATCGATCCCACGGATGTCGTGAGCTGGATCGCCCACGAGCGCTGGGGCCACCTGATAAAGCCTTACACGCCCCTCCACATGGGCCAGCATGAGCTAACGCCTTCTCGGGCGCTCATGGGCGTGGGCTATGCCTGGGTCCAGGAGAAGACCATAACGGCCATAGCCGAGCGCAGCGATTGGGGGAGCGAGAGAGAGGAGTTCACCAAGGCCGTGGTAAGGGCCATCTTGAACAGCCTCACCCTCTTCTACGAGGCCGAGACGCTCGGCATTCTCCTCGGCCGTGAGGTCCAGGGCCTAGCGGATGTCGCAGCAGACCTGGTCTTCGGGGCCCTGGCCTTCGTCTTCTACCCGGCCAAGCTGAAGCTCCCCGAGAGCCCGGGCAAGGAGAGGCTCCTGAACTGCATCGCCAACGCCTTCATGGAACTGGGCATAACGGATTGGAGGCTCGTATGGGTTCCGCTGGAGGAGGCTGGCGACATGGTGCACGTGCTGGTCTGGACGCTTCTCAACCCCCTCCAGGTCCTTGATGCCGAGTTTGAGCTTGGCCGCTTTGACGAGCGTGTCCGCCGCCCCGGCGAAGGTGCCATATACATCCACACCCGCCGCTTCAGGGAGCTCGTCAACATCTCCCACTCCTTCGACACGGGAGCTGTGAGCTCGAGCTACGCAGGCTCCATGCCCTGGTATCACAGGGTCCTCCTCGCCATCTACCGCCGGTTCTTCGGGACCATCTGGCAGCCGCCTCGGCGGAGGGCGCCGTTTGGCCACCCGCTTGAGGTAACTGAAGAGCGTGAGGAAGTCCAGCCCAGCGGGGAAGAACAAGGGGAAGGGGGATGTGGGAGAGAGGATACGAGGACTTCGTGAACCTGAGGTCTAGGTCTCGGGCTGAGTGGCGTGAGCAACCTAGCCCTGATGATCCCGAGCTTGACTCCGTTAAGGTAGCCATAGGGGAGCTCAAGAGGCGCATAAGGGAGCTTGGGGAAGCCAAGGAGGGGGAAGAGGAGAAGCTCAGGAAGCTCGAGGACGAGCTAAAACGCCTGAAGAAGATCATGGAGCTCGGGGGAGAACTCCTCCGGCCAGGCATCCTCCGCAGGCTTGAGGAAAAGCGCCGGAGACTGGAGCACGAGGCAGAACTTGTCAGGGCGCACATACTCATAATGGACAGCCTGATCCACGTCCTCCTAGCCATAGATCTGTGGCTTGACAAAGAGGTCCTGCCGTCCAAGGGGAGGTTGGCCGCCCTCAGGAGGATACTCAAGCAGTTAGGCCCTCTCCCGACGCTCGTGAGGATCATAATGGCCGTCCTGAGCATGGCCGGGCTCCCCACCCCATCCTTCGTGCCCGTGGTGAGGGTGTGAGAAAATGGAGTTCCTTGGGCTTGCGGTTTCAACCATCGGCGGCCTCCTAGTGGGCTACTTCGTGGGCTACGCCGTGAAGAAGGCCGTTAAGTTCCTCATGGCCCTCATGGGCCTATACATACTGTCCCTCCTCGCCCTAGCCTACTACGGCATCGTGATCTTCAACGTGGATAGGATATGGGAGCTCTCAAGCATGCTTGCTGAAAAGCTGATCTCGAACTTCCAGACTCCTGGCCCCGACCTCGCAGCCCTCAGCTCCATAGGGCTCTATGCCCTTCCGGCCATCTCGTTCTTGATAGGCTTCATCTACGGCCTGAAGGCCGATTAAGCACGAGCTGGCCACTCCGAGCAGCCGGGCAGGCATGGGCTTAACGTGGGCTAAAAGGGCCTCTGCTCGCTCTCCCTGACGATACCCTCCGGATCGTCCTTGTGCCTCCAGAGACCACGTCCAAAGCTCACTACTACAATGCCCAAGGCATCTATGAGGTGGTCGCAGAGCAATACCTCGTTCATGTAAGGGTCTATTACGATATGGCAATCCACTTCTGGCTCGCCTGGCCTGCCGAGGACCAGCCTGACCTTTGCCCTCTCGGTGGGCACGTAAACGTGGGCTGGACCGCCGGCGGTCTTCACCTCAGCTATCCTGAAGCGCTCCAACGGCCATAGGCCGAGCTCCCTGGCGACCTGTATCGGCACCGATATCTCGGGCCCCTCGGCCTCATAGCCCGAGTTCACCAGGGCTGGCACGACCACCGACCTACTGCCGACCTCTATCCTCACCCCCGCCCCCACGCCCATGCTCTTCCACCCTCATGAAGAGGCCCAGGTCCCTGACCTTGCGCATGTAGCCCATCCTGCGCTCGAACCTCGGGGCGCCCCTCGGAGGCCACTTGAGGCTCGCCCGTGGGTGATCCGGCTCCGTGGGGGATAAACGCTTAAGGCCTCCCGAGGGCCCTATCGGGGGGCGATGACGTATCAGGGTTACGTGAGCTAAGGGGCTGGCCATGACAGGAAGGCATTAGGCTGAGCCCCCACAGCCCCTTAGGGCTGAACCGTGCCCATGGAGCGCAAGGCCTACACACCTGAGTGGATGGCCTGGCTTGTAACGATTTTGATGGTCACAATAATCATCTTCTCGGTTTACCTAGTCTTCGCAATGCCGCCTGAGCCGGGAGAGCTACCACCCTATGCCACTCTGGCCCTGGTGGTGCCGGTGGCTATCGGCACTTATGACGCTCCCGGTCTACGTCATCGTGGAGGAGTAAGGCATCACCGCTAAGCTAGACCAGAACTGCACGCCCTTAGCGGGCCCAGCTGCTTTCTCTCCACGTCAGATGATCTTCTGCTACGGAGATTAGAGCGAAGGTTAAGGAATGGGCAGAACTCAAGGCCTCTACCCATCACCACCTGGGACCGACGGGCCTGACACAGCCTTTATTACCAACTTTAGGCCTTCCGAGGCGGTGAAACAGGCTTGGCCGATTACGTGGTTAAGGTCCGTGGGAAGGGCATGATAATCCTGCCCAAGGAAGTTGTGGAGAAATACGGCCTTAAGGAGGGCTCAGAACTCCTCCTAAGGGACGAGGGAGGCCGTATGACGTTGGAACTCAGATACAGCATAGAGGACCTCTTTGGCGTGGCAAGAGAGCACGCCACGGCCCTTTACGAAGCTATAAGGGAACTCCACGAGGAGAGGCGACGTGAGGCTCGTTCTTGATACCGGGGTGTTGATGCTCGTGCTGATAGGCGATCCTGAGATTAAGGACATCATTAGATTAGTGAGGAGCGGTGCCGAAGCCTACACGGCAGCCACTAATCTGGCGGAGCTACGTTACAAAGTGGAGGAAAAGCTAGGCAAGGAGGTAGCGGTAACGTGGGTCAACCGGCTGCTCAGGACGCCCGAGCTACGGGTGGTCCCGGTGGATGCAAGTCTCGCCGTGAGGGCAGGGGAACTTAAGGCCAGATATAGGACTCTTATTTCTCTGGCAGATGCCGTGGCCCTGGCCTTAGCCCTTGATCTCGGTGCTAAATTGGTAACGACCGATGAGGCGTTGAAGGACGTGGAGGAAGTCGAGGTTCAGATAATCAGGTTCCAGCCCAAACAGTCGGGCTAAAGGATAAGGTGCTGAGGGCCAGCGTTAACGTGAATGGCGAAGTGTTCTATGGCGAATGGTCATTATCAAGGCCGTCCTACTTAGCCTGGGAGGCCCAGGCCGAACCACATGCCCTTGGGCGGGCCCGGTCGGCCGTATTTCTCCAGGCCGTATCGCCTGAGGGGCTTGGTCAGGTGCCTCTGGGA
>CAZVRS010000064.1:0-6209 GCA_964630115.1 uncultured Candidatus Bathyarchaeia archaeon
GACAAAGGAAAGGGGGAGTGGGAAACCGTTAAATCAGATTATTAGCAGGAATAAGATTAAAATTGCGTCAATTACGAGTGTTGCAACAGCATTTACTATAACAGTCTTGCTTCCTAATCTTGGTCCGAACATAGAGATATGCAAAGGCAAAGAGTGTCGGAAGAACCTTGCGGAGAAGGAGACGACATTCCCAAGCAATAAAGCGATAAGCACGCCTTTTGTGGAAATCAGTCCATTGTTCAAAAGACTACCTGCGAGGACTATGCCCGCATACGAATTCACAATCTTCGTCGCACATATCAGAACAACTTCACTCTCTAACCCCAATACATTCGTAATAGGTTCCAGAACGGCGGAAAAGTAATTGAACATGTTCAGTTTAAACATCAAAGAAACAAAAAATAATGTAACGAACATAATAAGCGCTATTCTCTTTAGCAGTTTGTATGTGCTCTTGACACTCATATTTAACGCCTCCTTCTTACTGACAGCTTTAGTTTTGTTTATATCAGATAGAGGCATCAGCGCCCTCTGCTTTTTTCCACTCTTTAACCAACATATCGCAAGTAGGATGCCGATGCAGGATTTTAAAAGAGCAGCAAGTCCAATGAGGCATACATATACGGTGCCTGTGAAAAGACCAAGAATTGGGATAACAACGGGTATGAAAAATGTGAAGAGATGAGACAGAACGCTCGGAAATGAACTTATAAGTGTCGTAACAATCACTTCTCTCTCCGAAATTATTTTCCTATTTAGACCTTCTACAAGTATTGCATAGCCCGCAGTAGTGCTGAATGTGCATGTCACAACAGAAAGAGCAGATAAAATATTAATTTTTACTCTTTCCGAAAACGGCTCAACAAACCTATCTAACTTTTTCATAAGACCAAGGTTGACTGCAAAACTTGTCGCAAGAATCCCTATGGCTATGATTGGAACGATTTTCGCTGTGTGTTCTGCCGCATACCACAGGGAAGAAAAAATCTCTTCTTGCATATAATTCCCTCATATTTCCTCAATTAAATTTAATATTTAATTCCGTCAATTTCCGCCGAGCGCTCGGCGCTCACGACAGCAACGGTGCGACAGCAACGGTGCAGCAGAGGGTTAGAAAGAGCAATTAGAACCGAAATTAATATAACCATTTGACCGCTCTTTCATAAATATCTGCTATCAAATTTAACACACCCCTCCCAAGATAAGGAACGAATGAGAATCTTGTAAATGATGGAAACGCAAATACAATTGTATCTCTTAAAATTTTACGCTCTTCATCTGTCCCAAAAAGCACAAAACATCCTCTCTCACGCTCTAAATCTAATTCTGGCGAGTCATTTTCTCTCCTTGAAATTTCCATCGTTTTTACTGAACTTCCAAATTCCGTTTCAATCATTCTTTGAGCAAAAGCATCGCTATCATATACCAATTCCGCACTTTCAACATCGTAACTCGCTATAGATTTGCATTTAATATACGAACATTCCACATCAACTCCCAATTCATCCGCTAAAAACTTGCTCATTCCACTCACTCTCGGCAAATCTCCCGCAATAAATACAGGTAGTTCGTAAAACAAATGCAGATAATTCCTATAATGGCGAAGTTTTTGCATGATTTCATCAAATACTTTTTCAAGCGCACGCTCCGAAATCTCACAATACTCGCCAATTTTCGCCACGAAACGCCTTATCCCCTCGTATCCATAAGGATATTCCGCAACAATATAGGGAATTCCATATTCACGACGCATCTTTTCAGCAAGTCTCACTCCATAACCGAAAACAACATTCAGATTTGCATGCTTTGCTCCTCCTAATCTCCTCATTTCCTCCGGTATTACATTCACATCAATACCACAAGCACGCAAAATATATTTTAATTCTGCTAAATCTTCTTCAGCACACACGACATCTCGCTGAAATCCTATTAAATTCACGAGGTTTTTGCGTTTCGTTTGCTCTCTTTTGCCCTCTTCTCTAGCTCCTTCTTTTTCCGCCTCTCCCTTTTTTTCTATAAGTTCCCACAGCCCCTCAAGAAACTTCTCCATTCCATACCACATCGGTTCAAAACTCCCGCAATCTATGCAAATATCTGCATCAATCCCCGACAAATCATCGCCTATTATTGAAGGAACATGAGCACTCAACACAATCACTTTCTTACCTTTATAATACTTTCTTATCGTATTTATTGTTCTTTTCAAATTCTGAATACCGCCATAAATAACACTTCTATCCCGTATAGCACTTGAATATGCATTAAAGAGTGTGTTATTAGACGCTATTTCAATGAAATTTGGCCCAAAATGACATCCAACAGGTCCATGAATGACCGTTACACAATCTTTAAACGCAACAGCCATTCTATATGCACCTAATAGACATGCAGGGGAGGCTGGTATCCACACATTACTTCTTTCATTACTCATATTTTCTCCACCTTTCATCGCTTTTACATGCGCCAGACATTTTTCATCAGTTCCTCCCAACACATCCTACCATAAAGTATATCTGAAAAGCATGGAAACCGCCACCCATCCATTTTATATTTGAAAATCAAGAGATTTTTCTTATTATGACTTTTATGTAATTCCTGCACTATCGCCTCTGCTAACCTCTCTGTCATTCTATAAGAGATGCGGAATGGAGAATAACCTACTGATGATGGAGAGAACGCATTTACATGCTCCTTTTCATACAACATCTCCCGCTCAATATTCTCAAAAGTGTCGATAAGTGCGAGGTCAATCGCATTTTTCCTCGCTATTTCCACCTCCTTGAACACATCAATGTTTATATAAACATTTTCAATATCCATTTCTTGCGCATGTTCTGCTAATTTCTCCGCAACTTTCTCCGCATATTCCCTGCTTGTTCCGAACCTTTCAAGCCATTCAGTATTTATGAAAAGCACTTTCACATTTAAACCGATATATTCAAGTGTTTTCAGGTAAGAAAGTGAAGTTGTTAGAGGAACTAAAACGACTGAAAAGTTCTTTTTATCAAAATTCCGCTTTATCTTCGCAATTCTCGCATCTAAATTCCTCTTTTCAGCGCTCAAAATTTCCTCCGCCTCTCCTTCCAAATTGAAATAAGATGCTATATCCATGAAAAATCTTTCAATACCTTCCAATCCCGCATATTTCACACATAAAGGGTCAAAGATGTAGTCAGTGTCGTATTTTTTCTTCATGAATTCCGCTGCCCTCTCGCTTCTTCGCATGAAGTTTAATGTGGCAACACTCATTTTCTTTATATCTTGCACGGAACAGCCGGGAAAAACTGTGTTCACACGCACGCCGATTGCCTTTAATATGCGTCTTATCTCTTCAATTTCCCCCTTTAAGTCCTCGTAGTAGTGGAGCCTACCGTATGTGTCTATATTCACGGTGTTTTCCTCTTTATAGCCCAAGTCTTCTGTCAGTTGTTCTACCATAGAGAATATTGCATCCAGCCTTCCGCAGCGTTCAATGCCAAATTTCACCTCTTTCTCTCGCCCCTCCCACGCATTCAGCGTGTATTTCGCAAATGCGTCCAGATGCTCTCTCTCCGCTCTCTCGTCTTCATAACCTGAGGAGGGTGTTGCAATCACATCCGCTTTTATTTCTCCTCGCTCCTTCACTCTCCTCACAACTTCATGAATATCGTCGCCTATTATCGCAGGAACGCATGAGCCAATTACACCTATCAAATCCGGTCGCTCTCGCATATCCACATCAATAATCGCCCTCTCAAGCTTCTCCTCTCCTCCGTAAATCACATCCGCTTCCGACATTTTCGTCGTATAAATGCGAGGAGTATCCTTTTCCCCTAACAATTTCATCCTTATCGCATCAGGAGGAAAGAACTTCGGATAGTAAGCGCACCCCTCAGGTCCATGAACGAGCGGAATGGCATTTTTTATCTCTGAAATCGCACATACCGCACCATACACCTTGCAATCTATGCCATACTCCGCTGCCTGTCTGAAAATCTCTGAATAGAATGTGCCTCGCAAACCCCCACTGCGCATCCTTCGAACCCCTCCCACCACTTAATTCACACACTCAATACATAAACCTACCAATACTCCCGCCTCTTACGCATTATCGGATAGAGGAACAGAGCTCCTCCCATGAAAGATGTGATAACGCCAACAGGCAATATAACAGGCGCAATTATTGTCCTTGCAATCGTATCAGATGCAAGTAATAGGGAAGAACCGAGCAGTCCTGATGCAGGAACTAAGAACCTGTTGTCTCCTCCTATGACTATCCTGCACATATGAGGCGCCACAAGACCTATAAACCCTATAGTTCCCGTAAAGCACACAATCGTCGCTGTTATAAGTGATGCAAGAACAAGCATTGAAATCCTGAACTTTTCTACATTCACACCTAAACTTATCGCAGTCTCGTCTCCAGCATTTATCATATTCATATCCCATGACTTGAGCAGAATAATCGCAAATATCGGGGCGGAAATCGTGAGAGCAGGCAGGATGTAATCCCACTTTGCTCCACCAAGGTCGCCGACCATCCAGAATATCACCGCTTTCACCCTCCTTGGTTCGGCAAAATATTCCATTAGTGTCGTGGCTGCGCTGAAAATATATAGCATTGCGATGCCAGCGAGAATCATTGTTTCAGGTGTGGCTCCTCTGTATTTTGATATGCCCACGATGAAGAATGTCGGGAGCAGTGAGAAAATGAAAGCATTTGCAATCACCAAATAAGTGCCACAAGGCGAAAAACTTATACCAGAGATGATTGCGAGTGCCGCTCCGAAACCCGCTCCTGATGCTATTCCGAGTGTGTAAGGGCTTGCGAGCGGATTTCTGAGGATGCCTTGCATCACTGCTCCTGCAACTCCAAGACAGAATCCTGCGAGAACTCCCATTAAGATGCGAGGCAATCTGAAGTCCCACACGCATACCTTCGCTTTCCAACTCACAGGGAATACTTCAGGAAGAAAGTGATTTAGGATGGCAGAATACACCTCATATACGGTGATTCTAGCAGTGCCAAGCGTTGTGGAGAAAATAATTAGAATAAAGATCAGCACAAGAAGGGAAAAAATAAACAGAATTTTTTGCAGAACAGATTTATAATATGCTTCTTTTACCCAATTTATGCCCTCCACCTCTGCGATTTTTGGAGGCATTGCCATCACACTGCTCATGCTATATCCACTTCACCGATGTATTTGTCTGGAATTCCTGCGATGTCGCCCTCATGCTCAAGTATTGGCGGGTAAGCGAAGACGCCATGTTCATCTAAGTCGTAATCAAGACCCTGAAATCTCGTGAAATATTCCTGGAAGAGTTCCTCCGGCTCCAAGTCTTTGAAATATTCGGGGTAGAACCACTTCGCTAAGAAAGCGGTGGTCACAGGATAAACATCACTCATGCATTCCCCGTCGTTTATGAGGTAAAGTCGCCTGTTCTTAATTGCTTTCACGCCAGAGAACGCTTCTTCGCTCAGGAAGTTTTCCCACGCTTGCTTTATGCTCCAGGGTTCGTCCACATCTATGCCACAGTCAACACCGTAATAAGAGGACACGGGTCTGACGATGATATCCGGATTCTGTTCAAGCACCCATTCCGGGTCTATTTGCACATATCCGGGCCATGTGGGCGCATAAAGTCCTCCAAACATGTCCCTCGCAGGATTCTTCACGCCGAGAAGGTCTAAAATCACGCCTGTTGGTGTCGTAATGTTCACTGTCCAGTATGTTTGCTTCCACTCTGAATACGAAAGATATATCACTTTTGGTCGCTCATCATCCGGAATGGCTTCGCATTTGTCCTTTATTTCTCTTAGTATGCCGTCATACCAGTTTATAAATTCCTCCGCTTCTTCTCTCCTGTTGAATATATAGCCAGATAGTCGCATCTCCTTGCACATCGTGTCAGGTCTGTGAAAGTCCATTCCCACGACTGCAATGTCTTCAGGCAGCTTCTCCGCAAGTTGTTCCACGTATCCCGGATAGCAAATCAAGACATCAGGTTCGAGACCGATAATGTCCTCGTAACTTTTGGATGTCAATCCCGGCAGTTTGCTCATTTCCGGATAGTAAGTGGGTTGCGTAGTTACCCAATGTGAAACTCCCACAACTTTATCTTTCAATTTCAGCGTTCTCATTGCGGATGCTGAATTGCCCGAAAGCGCTATTATTCGCTTAACCGGCATATCAACAGTCACAACTCTGTCTGCTGAATCTTTGAAT
>CAZVRS010000065.1:0-6110 GCA_964630115.1 uncultured Candidatus Bathyarchaeia archaeon
GTGTTCAGGCAGGCCTGCCGCCTCATGGCCGTCCGGGAGGCCCGCAGGAAGGGCGTAGAGCTGCCCAAGTTCCAAGTGGACCAAGAGGCCTGCACGGCCTGCGGCGTGTGCGTTAAGGCCTTCGGTTGCCCGGCCTTCTTGGTCGGGCCCGACGGCAAGGTCAGCATAGACGAGGAGCTCTGCACGGGCTGTGGCGTGTGCGCCCAGGTGTGCCCGTATGACGCCATAAGGCAGGTCGGGGGTGGTAAGTGATGGTGGACGTCGTGATCTGTGGCGTGGGAGGGCAGGGCGTCCTCCTGCTGGCCGAGGTGCTGGGCACGGCGGCCATGAAGGAGGGGCTGGACGTCCGGGTGAGCGAGATACACGGCATGGCCCAGAGGGGAGGGCCCGTCGTATGCCACCTAAGGGCCCGTGAGGGGGCCGTCTACGCACCGACCGTCATGGACGGGACGGCCGACGTCCTGCTGGCCCTTGAGCCAGCCGAGGCCGTGAGGGCCCTGAGGTTTGTCGGGCCCAAGACGCTGGCCTTGGTGAGCGAGAGGACCATAAGGCCCGTCATGGTCTCCCTGGGCCTGGCGGAATACCCGGACATGGAGGAGATAAAGGCCGTCCTGACCTCAGCGGCCCGGGAGGCCTACTTCATAGATGCCCTCAAGCTGGCCGAGGAAGCTGGGAGCCCCCTGGCCCAGAACATGGTGATGGCGGGGGCCCTGGTGGCCACGGGCGCCTTCCCGGCCAGCAGGGAGTCCGTCCTGAAGGCCATGGAAGAGCTGGTCCCGGCCAGGTATCTAGAGGTGAACGTGAGGGCCTTCGAGCTAGGTGAAAAAGCCCTCAGGGCCTTACTCGAGCAAGGTTAGGGCAGCAGCCAGGGCCCCATACTCGGCCTTTTTCAGGTCGTCGGCGAAGGCCACCACGACCACGTCGCCCTCGCCCAGCTCGGCCGAGGCCGTTATCTCCTCAGAGAACTCAGGATAATCGGCTTCCACGTCATCGCTTATGCCCGGCATGACCAGCTTGCCGCCCTTGAAGACGAGCGTTATGGCCCCCCTGGCGCCAGCCCTTATGGCCTCGTCCCTCTGCTCAACGCCCAGCCTGACCTTGTGGGAAGCCCCCCTCACGACGTAGGCGAGGCTCTCGCCTTCGACAGGTGCGTTCCTCACTTCTCCCATCCTCACGAGCTTTGACCTTATGGCCGACCAGAGGGAACGGCCTTCTTCCGTGAGCTCGCAGCCCCTCCTAGACACCTCCACGAGGCCTGCCTCACTCAGCCTGCTCAGGACCGTCCTTATGGCCCCTTCCCCCAGCCCGACGACCCGGGCCAGGCTGGCCCTGCCCATGGGGCCCGACCTGTATAGGACGTCAAGGACCATGAGGACGTGGATCCTCGAGAAAGAGGGAAGGGGTCCCGGGGCCTGGGGGCCAGCTACCTCATCGATTACCTCCAAAAAGGACCTCATGTCCTCACGTCTTCATGACATACCAACAGGCCACTTGCCTGCCGGGCTCGACCTCCACCATGGGTGGCTCCTGCTTGCGGCACTTGTCCCTAAGCTCCGGGTGCTCGTCCAGGACCACGCACCTCGGGTGGAAGCGGCAGCCCGACGGGACGAAGACGGCGCTCGGCACCTCGCCCTTTATGGGCACCTGCCTCATCCTCTTCCTGTTCTCCGGGTCGGGCTCAGGTATGGCCGATATGAGGGCCTTGGTATACGGGTGGAGGGGCTTGTCTATGACGTCGTCAGCGTCCCCTATCTCCACCAGCTTGCCCAGATACATTATGGCTATCCTGTTGCACAGATACCTAGCCAACGCCAGGTCGTGCGTTATGAACAGGTAAGTGAGGCCAAACCTCTCCCTGAGCTCCAGCATGAGGTTGAGGAGCTCGGCCCTCAGGGACACGTCTATCATGGACACGGGCTCGTCGGCCACTATGAACCTGGCGCCCATTATCAGGGCCCTGGCCATGGCGACCCTCTGCCTCTGCCCGCCCGACAGCATGTGCGGGAACCTGTCCACGAAGTCCTCGGGCGGGATGAGCTTCACGTCCTCGAGGGCCTTCATGACCATCTCCTCCCTCTCCTCCGGCGTCCCTATGTCGTGTATGAGGAGCGGTTCCTCCAGTATCTCGCCGATCTTCATCCTCGGGTTGAGGGCACCATAGGGGTCCTGGAATATCATCTGTATCTCCTTCCTCAACGGCTTATACCACTTCTGGGGCAGGGCGGCTATATCTATGTAGCCATCGTAGTCCTTGACACGCCCCCCGGAGAGCTTCTTGACCTCCTCAAGCACCTTCTCGCTCGGCTTGTAGATTATGGAGCCAGCCGTCGGGTCGTAGAGCCTCATTATGACCTTGCCCGTGGTGGTCTTCCCGCAGCCCGACTCGCCAGCGAGGCCGAATATCTCCTTCGGCATGACGTCGAAGGATATGCCGTCCACGGCCTTGACCGACTTCGGCTGGCGGCCCGTCAGGAACTCCGTCAGGCTCCTCCTGAGGAAGAAGTATTTCACCAGGTTCCTGACGTATATTATCCTGCCCGGCCTCTCCTCCAGGAGCTTCTCGATCTCCTCGGGCGGCAGGCCCACCTTCATGCCCATCCCCATCACCCGTATAGCCAGCACGCTACCTCGTGGTCGGGCGCTAATTTAACTACCGGTGGCTCCTCCTTCTTGCATACGTCCATGGCTTCCTTGCACCTCGGGTGGAACCTGCAGCCCGGCGGGGGCTTTATGAGGTCCGGCGGGAGGCCAGGTATCCACGTTATCTCGACCCTCTTCGTCAGCCTCGGGACGCTGCTTATGAGCCCCCTCGTGTATGGGTGGGCTGGGTCAAGGAATATCTTCTCGGCGGGCCCCTTCTCCACTATCTTGCCGGCATACATTATGGCCACGTAATCGGCCAACTCGGCTATGACGCCCAGGTCGTGCGTTATTATTATGATGCTCATCTTGAACTTCTCCTGCAGCTCCTTCAGAAGGTTCAGTATCTGGGCCTGGACGACCACGTCCAAGGCCGTGGTGGGCTCATCGCATATGACCAGGTCCGGGTTTAAGGCCAGGGCCATGGCTATGAAGGCCCTCTGCTTCATGCCGCCGCTGAGCTCGTGCGGGTAGCGCTTCACTATGTCCGGCTCGAGCCCCACCATCTTCATGAGCTCCCTGGCCCTCTCCATGGCCTCCTTCTTCGTCATGTCGGCGTGGTAGGTCAGGACCTCGCATATCTGCTTCCCTATGGTGTAGACGGGGTTGAGGGCGTTCATGGCTCCCTGGAACACCATGCTTATGCGCTTCCACCTTACCTTGCGCCTGACCTCTGGCTCGGGCATCTTCACGATGTCCGTCTTGCCGTCAAGCAGTATCTGGCCCTCCACTATCTTCCCGGGCGGCGGGACGAGCTTTATTATGGAGTAAGCCGTCGTGCTCTTCCCGCAGCCCGATTCGCCAGCCAGGCCCAGCGTCGTGCCCTTCTCCACCTCAAAGCTTATGCCGTCCACGGCCTTGACTACGCCCCTCTCCGTGAAGAAGTATGTCTTGAGCCCCTTCACCTCGAGCAGCGCCATGGCGCCTACCTCCTCAGCATCGGGTTCAGTATTCTGTCTAAAGCGTTACCTATCAGGACGAACGTGAGGCCCGTTATGCATATCATCAGGCCAGGCGAGAGGACCCACCACCACAGGCCGTTCATCGTGGCAGCTGCCCTGTGGGCCTCGTTCAGTATCTTGCCCCACGTTGGCTCCCTGACGCCCCTGCCGCCCAGGAGGAAGCTCACGCCAGCCTCCGTCAGTATGGCACCGGGGACGCCGAGGGCCATTATGGCGAAGGCGTAGGGCAGTATCTGGTTCGCTATGTATTTCATTATCATCCTCCTCGTCCCGACGCCTATGGCCTTGGCGGCTTCCACGTAGGTCTCCTCCTTTATCTGGAGCGCCATGCTCCTGACCGTCCTGACGGGCCCCGTCCACCAGAACAGGGCCATTATGAAGGCCAGGTTCCACACCGTCACGCCGAACTTCCAGGACAGTATGAGCAGGACGGGCAGGAGGGGTATGGAAGCTACTATCTCGTATATCCTCATCATGCCCTCGTCCACCAGGCCGCCTATGTAGGCGCTTAAGACGCCGTAGAGGACGCCGACTAACGTGCTTATCAGCGAGGTCAGTATGCCTATCAGCAGGGCCAGCCTCGTGCCCCATACTATGCCCACGAAGAGGTCCTTGCCGTAGGCATCCGTGCCCAGGAGGCCGTAGGTCATCCCGAAGACTATGAACATGGCCTTGAAGAACTTGTCGCCCGAGTTGTAGAACTTCACGGTTATCGTGAAGACATACTTGCCCTTCAGGAGATCGGCCTCGCCTATCAACATGCCTTCCTCGGTCTTGGAGAACAGGACCCTTATGACCCAGGGACCCCTCGGCAGCCAGTTCTTCACTACGGCCCAGCCCTTGGGGTCGAACTGCCTAGCCCAGTTCACTATGTTCTCGCCAGAGCTCGACAGCCTGAAGGACTTGGCCGGCAGGCCCTTGTAGGTCTCGGGAAACACGGTCTTGTAGGTCGCAAGGACTATGCTGTTCCCGTCGGGCCTCTTCACGCTGACCGTCACGCTCGCCTCCTCGTCCCCGGCCAGCTCACCGCATACCCTCACCATAAGGTCGTTGGGCGGTTCGTCATACTCGAAGTCGTAGGTTATCCTTATGGTGTAGGTCTTCGTGGAGCCCTCTATCTTCACCTGGGCCTGGGAAGGGCTTATGTCGAATATCTTGTGCGGGACCTTCTTCTTAGCCGTGAAGAAGTTCACCCAGACGGGCGGGACGGCACGTGGGTTGTCCTGCCAATACTCGGGCTCATACCAGTTGTCGTATGCCTCCTTGGGCGCTATGAGGGGGGCGCATATGGCTACTCCGGCCAAGATGAGCAGCAGGGCCAGGCCCGCTAGGCCGCTCTTGTAGCGCTTATACTCGTTCCAGAACTCCTTGAAGCCCTTAAGCCACTCCTCGGCCTTACCCATCCCCATCACCTCGTCACCTTTATGCCTACCCTGATCCTCGGGTCCAGCAGGCCATATATCAGGTCTATTATGATGAGCGATATGAGCCATATGAAGGTCGATACGTAGGTCAGGCCTATGACGACGGCTATGTCGTTGGCATCTATGGCTATCCAGTATAGCCTGCCTATGCCGGGCCAATTGAACACGGCCTCAGATATCATGGCGCCCCACATGGAGTTCACTATGCTCAGTATGCACATCGTGGCCAGGGACGGGCTCACGGCCCTGAGGACGTGCCCGTAGAGGACCTTGCGCTCGGGCAGGCCCTTGGCCCTGGCCGCCATGACGAAGTCCTGCTGGAGGGTCCCCAGGACGAGGCTCCTGGTCGTGTAGGCCCAGCCGCCGAACGTGACGAGCACTATCGTTATGAGGGGTAGCGCCAGGTGCCAGAGGAAGTCAAGCCAGTAGAGGACCGGGTCCTCGGGAGGCGGGAGGGTGTGCATGCCGCCGGCCGGGAAGATGCGGAGCTCGAAGGCGAAGAGGAATATGAGCAACATGCCCGTCCACCACATCGGGAGGCTGTAGCTCACCATGGCGAACGTGGTGATGGCCCTGTCCAGCTTTCCGCCGGCCCTCTTGGCCATCTGGAGGCCGAGGAATATGCCTATCACCATGGTTATGATGGCGCCCGTCGTGAACAGTATTATGCTGTTCGGCAGGTAACCGAATATCACGGTGGCCACGTCCCTAGAGCCAGCGTAGTTTATCTGCTCGCTGACCGTCTTGCCGAACTTGAACCTGAGGACATCCCACGTCCTGTAGAACACCCTCATCCACATGGGTTTGTTCAACCCGTAGCGCTCGTAGTAGAGCTGCAACCTGGCTTGTCTGAAGGCCTCTATCTCCTCCTGGGTGGGGGCATGGCCGTGCTGCTGTTGCGTCCTTATCCAGTTGTTGACCTCCTGGTTCACTTGCTCGGCTATCTGGGCCTTCAGTATCTTCGTCATGGCGGCGTCGAAGATGGCACAGGTCATCAGGGTGATTATGACAAGTATGACGGCGAAGTTCACGAGCCTGAACGCTATGTAGGTGCCGTATCCCATTCCAGCCCCTCCAGAGGGCG
>CAZVRS010000066.1:0-6006 GCA_964630115.1 uncultured Candidatus Bathyarchaeia archaeon
TCTTAGATTGGTGCGGGGGGTGGGATTTGAACCCACGCAGGCCTACGCCACGGGCGCCTCAGGCCCGCCCCTTTGACCTGGCTCGGGAACCCCCGCACCCGTAAAGGGCCGGTTAGAAGAGGGATATAAGCCCTCCCCCATATTTGGGCCCCGGAAAAGCAGCAGAATAATGCACGGCTGGATCAGGCCGTGGTCGCCCGTCGTCATTCTCAAGACGATCCTATAGAATTTAACAGGAGGATTAGTATAGTGCCCATCAGGGCCTATCAAACCGCAGGGGTTGGTGGGAGGTTGGAGGTCAAATTCCTGATCTACGGCTACGGGGACGTGGTGGTCAGGAGGATGGAGCCTGCCCATCTGCCGTCCTCCTCAGGGAACTAAGGCGGCGCTTGCTTGATGAAGACGAAGGCCCTGCCCAAGTCCGTTATCAGCTTTATCTCGTAGATGTGGCCATGAGATCCCGCAGGCAAAGACCAGTGGACCGTGATGTTCCACAGGTAAGCACCTTCGGGCACCCAGGAGTTATCTATGCGGTCCTCGCTTACCCTGTAATGCCGCTCAGGCGTAGTGGTCTTGTCTACGAACCACACGGCTATCACGTGGACCGCCTCAGCGCCCGTGTTATTCACATATATCCTCACCACGCCTTCGTCGAACTCCACGTCATGTATCACGAGTTCTTGGGAGGCCCTCCTCAGGTCGAGTTCGTTTAGCTCCCTCTGGGTCGTGATAGACCAGAATATGACGCCCGTCGTGAGGGTTATTATGATTATCACGAGGAAGACAGCCCCTGCCACAGCGCTCACGCCGCCATAGGTGCGGCGTCGCACCGAGCACGGGCCTGAGGGGACATTAATACGGGACAACCGCTACCACCTCGACGTAGGTCCCCCTGGACGAGACCACCCTCACACGTTGAGGGGCCCCGGGCTTGAAGCCGCCCGGGAATTCGATATATATCTGGCCGCCTTCACCGGGCCTCAAGTAGAGTGGACTCGAGGAGAGAGAGCTATAGTCCGTGAAGTCCGTGCCATTGATATATACCCGGTTAATGGTCACGGACACTTTCCCGAAGTTATAGATGTAGATGCCCATGGTGCTCGTGCTATTAAACCATACATCTTCGATGAAGAAGCGCTCCTTCACGGCCATCTTGGAGGGATTCGAGTAAGCATACCAACTAGCCCAGACCAGGAGTATGGCCATGGATACTGCTACGATGCCCGTGAGTATCGCATCCGATACCATGGGGCTCACGCCCGATCTGCTCCGTATGGCCGGTCTGTGCATTTTGACCCCCTGTGAATCCAGCGTATAGCCTTTACTTAAGTCTAACCGCTACGTTGGCCGCTCTTCCTTATGTTGAGGGCTATGGCCGTTAGGACAACAGCCGAGACCGCTATGAGGGCGGCCACCGCTATGGGTTCCCTCCCGGCCAATAGGGGCCTGGGCTTCACTCGCACCTCTATCACGCCTGATCTGGCCTTGTTGCCCGAGTCGTCCACGGCCTCTATGAAGAACTCGATCTTACACTCCATGTCTTGGCCCGGTATCTCACACGCCCAGTAATCCCCTTGCCGGGACATTTCTAAAAGCACCCAGCCGCCTCCGTTCACCCTAAAGCACACGTAAGCGGCTGTGACGTAGCCATACTCGTCTTCCACGTATGCCTGGATAGCCACGGGCTCGCCCACCCATACCTCCGGCTCGACCTTGATACGCCTGATCACCGGCGGCGTGGTGTCGAACACCACTACCTTACTCTCATCGCTGGCCCGGAGTTCCACAGAGAACTCCAATGTCTTACCCCTGAAGGTAACGCTGACCTCATACTCCAATGGCGGGAGGTCCTCGAACTCAGCGCAGCCATCTGGGCCAGTGGTAGAGGAGAGGACCACGCCCCCGATGCCCACTGGGCGCACGGCGACCTCGGCTCCCCTAATGGCATGGCCCTTGTCGTTCACCACCTCTATCGTCAGGTCGTAGAGGGCGCACACCACCTCCTTTGCCATGTCCTCATCGAGCATCACGTGGATTAAGGCGACCTCGACCTCCCACTTGTAGGCGCCTACCGTGTAGTTTCCCTCATATAGCTTGAATGATACCCAACCGCCCTCGTCGGTTAAGGCTTCGGAGACCACGGAGCCACCTTCATAGACACGGATCAAGATGCTGCTGACGCTGGCCCCGTCGGGGCTCACGTAGTGTAGCTTAAGCGTCCAACGGTCGGCTAACTCGATCTCGAAGAGCCTCTCGTGCCTTATGTCTATATACTCAACCCTTGTGAACGCATCATAAACTGCCTCGATGGTGTAGAACGCATAGAGTTCAACGTGGTCGGCCCACCACATTGCGTAAAGCAGCGTCATCTTGGCAAGGCCGCTGGAGTTGGTAATGCTGTCAGCGACCAGCGTGTCATTGTAGTAGGCCCGAATTGACGCTCCCTCAACGGGCGCCCCCCGTAGGAGGACCCTCACGTATATGGTCGTGTTGAAGCTGGCTGAGGCGTTCTCGGCCACGGACACGTAGCTGACCGAGGTATCCACCATTAGGGCCCGGGAGTTCCCGTAACACGTCAAATTGGCCATGCTACACGCCACTGCGGCGAGCGAGGCATTATCATATAGCTCCACGGCCCAGAGGTCGGATAAAGAGATATTGGCTTGTGAGGAGCCGTAGAACTTCAGGCGCATAGGTATCTGCGCACGGTAGCCGACCAGCACAGCCGTGTCGAAGAGGCTCACGTTCATCTCAGCATTACTGAGCAACTGGGAAGAGAGGAGCACTATCTCACCGCCGTTCCGGGCGGTTATGTTATACCTATGATCCTCGTAGGATTGGTCCACGAATAACGTAGCGTTCTCCAACACGAGCCTGCCGCCATCGATGATGATATCCCCGCAGTGCGTTAGAGTGGTATTCTCTATCCTGAGTTCTTCCCCCGGGCCTATAATCAGTTCTTGCCCTTCTTGGTCAGCCGGGCTAACTTCCGTCAGCCCGGGCCGGGTCAGGGCTAAGCCCCTGTAGCACAATAGCGAGAGCAGGGAGAGTAGGAGCAGCGGGAGGGCGAGGATATTGTGCCTCAAGCCCGCTCCCTTCTCAGCCCTACCTTGAGCCAGCACCTTAATGGATCACCTACACACGTTACTTCGGGGGCCGAGCTATACGTGCTTAAGCTAGAGGACACCTTACCCGGCGTGTACTCGCCAGCTTCCTCCGTGCCTAGTGTAACGCTGGGCTCGGGGCTCACGTATTCCCTATACCTATACTCTAGGCGCCAGTAGCGGATGGCAGGCGTAGCATTGCCGTAGAAGCTGGTCAGGCGAGCCCTCAGCCTTACGAAGAGGCCTTCCTGGGCGGCCGGTGGCACGCTGGTCAGGTCCACGGGGCATTCGGTGAAGCCCTCCCTGTTCCCCGGGAGCACTTCGTCGGGTATCAGCATCCACATCCCGGTCCTGTTCCACTCGACCTGATACCTCACGTCCGTGCCTGAGGGCTGCTCGTGCTGCCAGTAGAAGCTCACGAGACCTACCATCTTCCTGCTGCTGTTGGTCGGTATGGGGATGGAGACCAAGCTGCCCGAGGCCCTGTAACCGCCCCACTCTATATCGTCCAGCCAGCCGCAATCCTCCTTCCACGGAGGAGTCCACATCACCTTGACATACCTCCACTCGATTACATGGAGGCCCTCCGGCAGTGAATAGGTCACCTCCTGCCAGCTCTTCGTTCCATTGATAGAGCATACCAGTTCATCGTCCACCCAGAACTCGAGCCTGTTCCATATCATGCTATCGATCTTCCACCAGAAGGTGATGGTGCAAGGCCCCTCTATGGTCCTCCTGAGGTAGCTGTATTGGCCTATTTCTACCGGCCCGCTCCTGAGGCACCAGTGCCCGCTATGGGCTTCCTCATCATCCGTGATGAACCAGCCTGCCCCCTCGGGCCCCGTCTCCCAGCCCTCTAGGCCCCCGCTGAACACGGTGATGTTGTCCAGCCAGCCGCAGTCATCACCCCAAGAAATGAACATATCCTTGATGTATCTCCACTCGACCACGTGGTTGCCCGGCGTCAGCGAGTAGATTTCTTTCCGCCATTCTCTCACCCTGCCGCTTATCGAGGACACTACCTCGCCATCCACCATGAACATTAGGCAGTCCTTATCCCACCAAAGCACCTTCTCGGAATCCACCTTCCACCAGAAAACTATCGTGGCTGGCCCGGTGATGTTCATCCTCAGGTAAACATACTGGCCATCTCCTATAGGCCCGCTCCTGAGACACCAGCTGCCCTCGTGAGCTGCATTTTCATCGTCTACCGTGGCGTTCACCGGATACCAGTAAACGCCCGTTAACTGAGTCTGGCTCACCCAATCTACTGCGCCCGTCTCCCAGCCCGAGAGCCCGTTATTGGTGATGACCACATCATCTAGATACCCGTGGCCCTTCCTGCCTTCGTAACGCCACTCCAGCACGAACACTCCCTCAGGCACGTAGTAGGTCTCTAGCTCCCAGTGGTTCTTCCTCTCGAGTTCGAAGACCACCGTGCCGTTCACGAGGAAGCAGAAACTGCCTTGCTCTTCCTTCATCCACCAGAACATCACGGTGGCTGGCCCGTTGACCGTCTTCCTGATGTAGCTGTATTGCACCTCCTTGCTCACCTCGCCGCTGCGGGCGCACCAGCTACCGCTGTGTGCTGTCTCGTTCGTGGCAGTCCAACTGGCTCCCTCGGGCCCCGTCTCCCAGCCAGCGATATCGCCGTCCTCGAAGCCGTCCCTGAAGACGACCGTGCCCCTGTCCTCAAAGCCGTCGTGGAGCACGATGGCGCCCCTGTCCTCGAAGTCCTCCCCGCCTCTTGCCAGGACTACCTCCTCGCCTTCCACCACCACGCCCACGGATGCACTCCAATCCACGTAGGACCAGCCGCCCACCCCGTCCTCAAAGGCATCCGACGGGAACACGGCTTCGAAATCGCTCAGGCTCCTGGCATCGGGGTTCCCGTAATACATGTATATGGTCTCCTCCGAGTTGGCGGGCAGGTAGGGGACCAACACCCATATCCTCGTGGCCGGCGTGTTGATGGTGCCGGGCTCCACCCAGTAGGCCAGGAGGTTGCCGTCCGCATCCGTGAACCTTATGTCCCCGCCATCGGGCCTCATCTTGCCCTGCTCTATGAGGCTCTGGGTGTCCACGACCACGAGGACCTGGTAATTGTGGAGGTCGTGGCCAGACCTCTCCCTGATGATCACCTCACGCCTGTAGGCCCAGGCCGATGGGGGGACGGGCGATACGCCTGCCACGAATATGTTGTAGAACGAGAGGCCGGAATCCGTGATGACCTCTATCTTGTATCCCTCACCTGCCTCCCAATCGTAGTAGGCCTTTATCTCCACAGCTTCCCCCGGCCCTATGGAGACGGGCAGGGGCTCGGCCTCCACGCTCTCGCCATCTATCAGGACGGCTATTATAGAGCATCTGATGGAGCCCGTGTTGAGGACGGTTATGATAATGGTCTTAATGCCTTCCTCCTCCCTGAAGCTGGCATCTACCACCTTGACCTGGACCGTATAAGAACGTGGGGCCGTCCCGGCCCAGCCTGAGAAGCAGGCGTAAAGCACCACAGCTGCTATGGTGGCTACCAGGAGGAGCATCAGGGCCCCCACTAAGGTAGATACAGCCTTCTTCCTCATCTCCCTCGATTCTCCCTCGGTTATCGTGTGGGGGATGGCTACTTAAGCCTTCACCATAAGCGCTACGCCCGAGACATCACGTGCCAGATGGCTACTAAGCCCAGAATAGCAAGGCTTTAATAACCCCGTCTGCTGCCCATAGGGCAGGGGAGAAGATGGTTAGGAGGGCACGCAGGGCCATTAGGGGCGTATCGCCGGTGCTGGCCACGCTGATACTCATCGTCGTAGCCGTCATAGCGGGCCTAATAGTATATGGCTGGGTCACGGGCTGGATAGGTGGCAAGCTGCCGACCGAGGAGGTCCGCATAGACAGGATATAC
>CAZVRS010000067.1:0-5814 GCA_964630115.1 uncultured Candidatus Bathyarchaeia archaeon
CTCAAGGCGGAGGAGGGAGAACGAGATACTGATGTGCACCTTCTCCAAGGAGCTCAGGGCCCCAGGCTGGAGGCTGGCCTACGCCATAGCCGACCCAGGGCTGGTGGGGGCCGTCAACGCCATAGAACAGGCCAGGACCCTCTGCCCCTGCACCCTGACACAGAAGATACTTGTAAAGGCCTTCTCGAGCGATGAGAACCTGAGGGACCTGAGGGCCTTCTACGACGAGGGGAGGAAGAAATACGCCGAGGTAGCCAAGACGGCCTTTGAGGCCGTCCAGGAAGCCATGCCCAAGGCCGTGCCCCTAGAGCCCCAGGGAGGCTTCTACGTCTTCTTCGATGCCTCGGCTTACGAGCCCGATTCGAAAGCGTTCTGCCGGAAGCTCTTGGACGAGGCCCAGGTGGCCCTGACGCCCGGCAAGGACTTCGGCATGGAAGGCTGGATAAGGCTCTCTTACGCACCCGTGGTCCAGACGCCAGAGCTGATAAACGAGGCCATGGAGAGGATCAAGGAGCTCATAGGCTCCTGATGCGCCCGTCGTAGATCTGTCCCCATGTCCCACGAGGTCGGCTCGGGGAAAAAGGCGTGAATTGTCTCTTTCCCCCCCTTAAAATGCTTATATAGAGCCTGGCCTGCGTATGGCGAGGTGCCGAAAATGGTCATGCTGGACCCGGTGGCCAACGGCCTGACGGCCATAAAGAACGCAGAGATGGTCAGGAAGAAGGAAGTCGTGATATGCCCGGCCTCAAAGCTACTCGGCGCCATATTGAAGGTCATGCAGAAATACGGGTATATCGGGGAGTTCGAATACATAGATGATGGCCGGGCTGGCAAGTTCAGGGTCCAGCTCCTCGGCCGGATCAACAAGTGCGGTGCCATAAAGCCCAGGTTCCCGGTCCGCAAGGACGAGTTCGAGGAATGGGAGAAGCGCTACCTCCCGGCCCGTGACATAGGCATCCTCATAGTGTCCACGCCCCAGGGCGTTATGTCCCACCACGAGGCCAAGAAGAGAGGCATAGGGGGGCGCTTGGTCGCATACGTGTATTAGGGCCGTGCGGGGGTGGCCGTAATGGCATATAGGGAGTTCAGGACGGTCGAGATACCCGAAGGGGTCCAGGTGGAGGTCGAGGGGAAGGTCGTGACCGTCAAGGGCCCCCTGGGCACGTTGACCAGGGATTTCTCCCACGCACCCGTGGAGATAAGGCTCGACGGCAACAAGGTGGTCGTGGAAGCCTACTGGCCCAAGAAGCGTGAGAGGGCCATGATAGGGACGGTGGCATCCCACATAAAGAACATGATAACTGGCGTCACCAAGGGCTTCACCTACAAGATGAAGATAGTCTTCACGCACTTCCCCATACAGGTGAGCGTAGAAGGCGATAAGGTCGTCATAAGGAACTTCCTGGGCGAGAAGGCACCCAGGATAGCCAAGATAATGCCTGGCGTCAAGGTCGAGGTGACGAAGGAAGACGTGATAGTGAAGGGCATAGACATAGAGGCCGTGGGGCAGACGGCGGCCAACATAGAACAGGCCACGAAGGTGAAGGGCAAGGACATAAGGGTCTTCCTAGACGGCATATATATCTACGAGAAACAGGTGGGCATGTAACCTTAAGTCACCGCTCTTGGTCCGAGATCCACGTAGCCTTCTCACGCTCTCCTTAGATATCATCTATTGGGGAAGGGTGGTAGCCCGGGTGGGATTCGAACCCACGACCGGCGGGGCCAAAGCCCGCCATGCTTCCGCTACACCACCGGGCTGCTCACCGATAGGAGCCCGGAAGGCCGGTATTAACTTTTCCCGCTCGCCAGCTCCTCCTCAGGGCCCGTGGGGCCTGCCGAAGCCCCTGTAGGCGAAGCCCTGCCTCCTGGCCTCATCTGGCTCCACAAGGCCAGCCGCATCTACTATGGCCGCCTTCTCGGCCATCAGGTCCTTGAGGACCTTGAGTCCCAGCTCCCTGAACTTGGAGTGCCCGACGGCTATGATGGCGCAATCTGCGCCGCTGAGGGCCTCGGTCAAGCTTGAGGCAGCTGGGTAGCCGAGCTCCTCCATCTCCTGCTTGGTGTAGAAGGGGTCGTAGGCCACGACGGCCCTGCAGCGCTTCTCGAGCTCCCTCACGAGCTCCAAGGACCTGGAGCCCCTCGGGTTCTTCACGTCCGGCTTGTAGCTTATGCCCAGGACGACCACCTTGGCCCTCCTCAGGCTCTTCCCGCAATCCCTTAGGGCCTCCCTGGCCAACTTGAGGACGTGCTTGACCAGCCCGTCGTTCACCTTCTTGGCCGCCTTGCCCAACCTCAGCTCGGCCCCAGCGTCCTCGGCCTCAGCTATGAAGAGCTGTAGGTCCTTGGGCAGGTGGCCCCCCACCAGCCCGGGCCTGAGGAGGCGGCAGTAGGGCTGTGTGTTGGCCGCCCGGGCTACCTCGTAGAAGTCAACGCCCACCTTCTCGCACAAGAGGGCCAGCTCGTTCGTCAGGGAGAGGACGACCTGCCTGTAGAAGTTCTCGGCCAGCTTGGTCAGCTCGGCCGTCTTCATGTCCGGGACGACCACGACGCCTCCCTTCACCACGGTTGAGAAGAAGGCCTTGGCGGCCTCCAGGCTCCGCTCGTTTATGGCGCCAAGGACCCTCGGATATTCCACTAGGTCCCTGAGGACCCTGCCGCTCGTCGCCCTTATCGGGCTGTAAGCCAGGCCGAAGTCCTCGCCGGCCTTGAGGCCGGAGGCCTTCTCGAGCGTTTCCCTCAGCAGGCCTTCCGTGGTGCCGGGGCCGACCGTGCTCTCCACCACGATGAGGGAGCCGGGCCTCAGCCCCAGCCCTACCTCGGAGCAGGCCTTCCTTATCGGCCCGTAGTCGGGCCTGCCGTCTGGCCCGACGGGCGTGGGAGTTATTATCTTTATGACGTCCGATCTGGAGGAGGCATCTCGGGCATCCGTGGTGGCCGT
The DNA here is from genome assembly GCA_964630115.1 of uncultured Candidatus Bathyarchaeia archaeon. Classification (GTDB taxonomy): domain Archaea; phylum Thermoproteota; class Bathyarchaeia; order EX4484-135; family EX4484-135; genus EX4484-135. The sequence goes on from CAZVRS010000067.1 coordinate 2,942, forward strand.
GAGCTTGCCCTTCTCCACGACTGAGGCCAGGAGCTCGCTCAAGCCTGGTTCCTCAAAAGGCGCTTTCCCCGAGTTGACGGCTTCCACCACCGCCATGTTTATGTCAACGCCCACGACCTCGAAGCCAGCATCGGCCCATATGCAGGCGGTCGGCAGGCCCATCCGGCCCAAGCCCACCACGCAGACCGTGAACTCGGACCTCTTGCCGGCATCGGCTAGGTCCTCGGGCCTTACGTCAAGCCCCCTGGCCTTCTGCACCTCCGGCCTCCCTCCTCCAGGACGTGAGGAACACGAGGGGCCCTAAGAGGGTCAGCAGGGAGCCGGCCGTGGTCCAGGCCAGCAGGGTGAACAGGTCCCTCGTGGAGAGGCAGAGCGATAGGAGGAGCAAGCCCAGCGAGCCCGGGATCAGGTTGACGAGGGCCCAGACCCCTTTCTCACCAGCCCCTACCTCGGCCATGACCATCCTCGTGGCCAGGACGAGGATGGCATACATTATGGCCCAAAGGCACAAGACCAACATCGGCATTATCATATCAGGCCACCTTCCCCCACTCGGCCGTTTGCCATAAAAGCCTTTAGCGCACGGCATCCTGGGGGCTCACGCTTTGAGCAGGCCCCTGGCGTCTGCCTCAGCCCTGGTGGCCGCTGGCGGGAAGGTGCTGTTGGTGAAGAGGGGCAGGGAGCCAGAGCCAGATGCCTGGTCCCTCCCGGCCGGCCTCGTCAGGTGGGGAGAGGAAGCAGAGGAAACGGCCGTGAGGGAAACCTATGAGGAAACAGGCGTCAAGGTGGCCGCTGAGGGCCTCCTGGGCGTTTATGACCTCATAGGGCCCGGCTACCACTACGTGGTCATCTGCTACGAGTGCAGGCCCCTCACATCGGGCGTCAGGCCGGGGCCTGACGTGGAAGAAGCCAGGTGGTTCGAGTTCAGGGAGCTGAGGAACCTCAGGCTCATGAGCGTGAGCAGGGAAGCCTTACGTGATGCTGGCCTCCTGCCCTTAGGGCCTAGCGCACCTTGGTCCCGGGAGGGACATCCTCCTCAACCGTGAGGAGGACGGGCCTGCCGTTCACGTCGGCCGCCAAGAGCATGCCTCTTGATTCCACGCCCATTATCTTCTTAGGCTTGAGGTTGGCCAGGACGACTACGTTCATGCCCACGAGCTCGTCGGGCTCGTAAAAGCCAGCTAGGCCGGCCACGAGCTGCCTGGGCTCTCCTTCCCCTAGGTCAACCTCCAGCCTCAAGAGCTTCCTCGAGCCAGGTATCCTCTCGGCCTTCAAAACCTTGCCGATCCTTATGTCGAGTTTGGCGAACTCCTCTATCGTGATCTCCCCGGCCGGCATCGCACAGCCCCCTGGGCCCCGGGCCTTATATGACCACCGCAGAGACGATGGCCAACGTAGCTGGCGCCACCCAGCCGTAGGAGGACAGTATCTCCCCGAGCTCGGAGGGCCTCGCCCGGGCTAGCAGGGGCAGCAGGTCCAGGTAGAGGAGGAACTCACGTCCTTCATCTGATATGATGCGCCAATACCTGCGCTTATCCTCCCTCACCCTAACGAGCCTCTCATCCAGGATGGGCCTTGCGTCCCGGCCGCCAGCCAGGGCCCTCAGGGCCTCAAGGGCCTTTGACGTGGCCCAGGCGTAGAAGTCGAGGACCGTGTAATCAGCTATCCTCATGTGCAGCTTGTAGTCCTTGTCGGAGAGCTCCTTGTCCACCAGGACCTTCTCGACCACCAGGGGCCTAAGCTCGCCCACGCACTCACGGCCCAAGACCAGCACGGGCGATACGTAAACCGAGGCATAGCAGTAGGCTTCTAAGACGGGCTCAGGGAGGCCCGTCAGCTGGCCGTAGAAGCCTATCAGGTCCTCCAGGGCTGGGTCGGGCCCCTTAAGCTCCAAGAGCAACTTGCCCACGTAGGGCCTTGTCTCGCTGCCGTATCGCTCTGCCATCGAGGGCGTGAGGCCCAGGTTCCTATACCTGAACCTCTTCCTCAGCCACGAGAGCTTCTCCCCGAAGGCATCGGGGGCCAGGGACGAGTATATGACGCCCCTGAGGTTCTTCACCACGGCAGCATATATGTGGAAGCCTCCCTCGGCCAAGCCGGGTCCCACTCTTTGCCGTCCCGGGCGGGGCTAAAGCTTATCAAACTGCCGTCCTCCTCCCGGGCAGATGGCCCCAAAGGTCTACCTGTTCGATGAAGTGGTCCTCAGGATCGACGAGGATGGGAGGGCGATCCTCACCATAGGGCCTCCCCTCAAGGCCGCCCCATGGAGGGAGGCGAAGAAAGAAGCCGATAAGGCCTGGTTCAGTAAGCAGGCCACCAGGGCCCTCGAGGCCCTTAAGAGGCGGGAGCCCTCCGAAGTAGAACTCGCCTCCAAGAGGTCGCTCCTGACGGTGGGCGGTGGGTTCGCACAAGTCGAGGGCAAGAACGTGATCTTGGTGCGCAGGAGCCCTGACGCACCCGTGGTGCCGAACCTGCTCGACATATGTGCTGGCGCCTTCGACGAGAGGTGGGGCAGCCTGGTGGAGATGCTGGCCGGCGAGGCCGTCGAGGTCTTCAGGTTCCTGCCCGATTCCAACGAGGTCATAGTGCCCGTGCCCGAGCGATTGCTGAAGCCCTCATCTAGGTCGGCCGTGAGGGAGGAATACGTCAAGGCTTCCGAGGCCGTGCTGGGGAAAGAGAAGGCTGAGGAGGTATCCTTCCGTGAGGTTCGCTCCTTATTGATAGAGCCCGAGCAGCCCGTCCGGGTCATCTATGAGGACGAGGAGTCCCCGAGCTTGGCCGTGCTCTTCGACGTGGAGTGCTGTAGCGTGGAGCTGGTGGGCCTCATGGACGTGCCCGCCTTGCCTGGCGTGGCTTACTCGGATGGAGAATAC
>CAZVRS010000068.1:0-5717 GCA_964630115.1 uncultured Candidatus Bathyarchaeia archaeon
GTGAAGGCCATAGAGGACGGCCTCATAACGGACGAGATGCCGAAGAAGAAGGTGGCCTCCATCTTGCACAAGGAGTTCGGCTGGCCAGCCGAGGAAGCCCGTGGCATATGGGCCATAGACCAGTATAAGAACGTGCTGATAGACGTGACTAAGGGCGTCCAATACCTCCGTGAGGTCCGTGAGATGATAATACAGGGCTTCAGGCTGGCCTGTTCCTCCGGCCCGCTGAGCGGTGAGCCCATGAGGGGCGTGAAGGTCAAGCTCATACACGCTGAGCTCCACTCCGATCCAGCGCACAGGGGTTGGGCCCAGATAGTCCCTGCGGCCCGCAGGGCCATATTCGGCTCCTTCCTGACCGCAAAGCCCGTCTTGCTCGAGCCCGTCTACAAGATACAGGTCTCCGTGCCTATAGAGCTCATGGGTGCCGTGACCAGCCTCATATCACGGAAGAGGGGCCGCATCGTCATGACGGAGCAGAAGGGGCACCTAATGATGGTGACGGGCTACATACCCGTCGCCGAGACGTTCGGCCTGGCCAGCGAGATGCGCAGCGCCACGGGAGGGAAGGCGTTCTGGCAGTGCACCTTCGACCACTGGGCGCCGGCGCCCGACTACGTGGCCAAGAAGCTCATACCCGAGCTTAGGAAGCGGAAGGGCCTGCCTGAGGAAGTCCCGCCGCCCGAGAAGTTCATAGACGAGGTCTGAGCTGCCGCCCCGACGAGCTCCCTTATAAAGGCCCTGGAGCCCCGCTGGAAAAAGGCCGATATCCTTTAATACCCGTTTAAGAAGCCCATTACCGGGGGGAACTTGGAGGAAAAACTCAAGTCCGTGGTGAGGAGGTTCGTGCCGGATATGGCTAACCCCAGATACGCCATAATGAATGAGGAAGGCGAGGTTTTGACGTCCGATTTCAGGAGCGATGAGCTGCCCCGCATCAAGAAGCTGGTTTCCTCGATATCGGGGGAATTGAAGCCAGGGGATTTCCTGCTCAAGGGGAGCCGGTCGGGCGATTGCCTCCTCGTCCTCAAGGTCGACGAGAAATCCCTGGTGGCCATAGGGGCAGCTGGGGCATCTCCAGGCATAATGTTGACCTGCGCCCGTGCCGTGATGAGCGAGTTCAGGGAAGAAGTTGAGGGAGCTCTTGCCCCTCCGGAGGAGAAGCCTGAGGACGTGGTCTATGAGCTGAGCCCAAGCGTTGGGGACGTGGAGAAGGCCCTTAGATCCGTTTCGGGCAGGAGCGTCCTCGTCAGGACCATAGTGGCCAACTTGGACAGGGGCCTGACCGTTAGGGAACTCACCGCTGGCCTGAAGGCAGCAGGTTTTGACGTAACTCACGAAGAGGTATTGGACATATTGCGATACCTGGAGGCCCTGAGCATTGTTAAGAAGAAGGAGTAGGCCCGCCCGGGCGGCTCAGCCTCCTGACCAGAGGTGCTCGAAGTAGACTTTGGCCACGTAGGCTAGCTCGTCGTAATCCGACCATATGGCCATCACGCCCACCCCGTCCCCGAGGATGAGGATGGCTTCCCTGGCATCTGCTATCACGCCTCCCCCGAACATGCCGGACCTGAACTTGAGTTCCGCCAGCCCTCCCAGGTCCCTGAGCTCGCCCGCTAGGTCCTCAGAGGCCAGGATCCGGACTTCTACGCCCGTGAACCTGAGGTGGGCTATGCTCGGCTTGAGGGCCCCTATGAGCCAGGCGGCCGAGGAAGGAACGGCCATGAGGACCTCGGCAGATGCCCTGGCCATAACCTCCCTGACCTTCGACAGGACCTCATCACGGCCCCTTATTATCCATACGTCAGGCCTCTCCCTGGCCTTGGAACGCTCGTATAAGGGCTGCAGTTCTTCCACCACGAGGGCCTCGAGCTCCCTGAGTTCTGCTTCCCTCCTGGCCCTCTCGGCCCTGACGGCCTCGGAGGGGGGCTTTGGGTAATAGGTCTTCGGCCTCCCGGGCTTAACGCCAACCCACCCCCTCTGCCTGAGGGCCTCTAGGACGCCGTAGACCTTGGAGTAGGGCACCCCCGACAGGCGGCTGAGCTCCCTGGCCCTCAGTTCACCATACCTGACGAGCGTGAGGTAGGCCCTGGCCTGGTAGTCCGTGAGGCCCAGGGACCTCAGGGCCGATAGGACCCTGCCATTCATGCCCTCTTTCACCGTTTGCGAAGTTGGGAAACCCTCATATAGCTTATCCCGAGTCCGCTAGCGGAAGGTGATGGGATGGAGAGGGAGATCATAAAGCACACTAAGTCCCTCTGCCCCGAGTGCAAGAGCGTGATAGATGCCGTCGTCTATGCCGAGGGAGGCAAGGTCTGGATAGAGAAGGAGTGCCCAGCTCACGGCCGCTTCAAGGACGTCTACTGGAGCGATTACGAGCTCTACAAGAGGGCCCTGAGGTATGACCACATGGGCTCAAAGCTGGAGAACCCCAGGACCGAGGCCACGAAGGAGTGCCCGTATAACTGCGGCATATGCCCCCTCCACAAGACCTACACGGTCCTGGGCATAATCGACGTGACGAACCGCTGCAACCTGAACTGCCCGATATGCTTCGCCCACGCCGGCGCCGTCGGATACGTCTACGAGCCGACCAAGGAGCAGGTAAAGGCCATGCTGGAGAACCTTAGGGCCAACAGGCCCGTGCCGACGACGGCCCTCCAGTTCTCGGGCGGCGAGCCGACGGTCCGTGAGGACCTCCCCGAGCTGATCAGGATGGCAAAGGAAATGGGCTTCAGGCACGTGGAGGTCAACACGAACGGCATAATGCTTGCCAAGAGCCTAGATTACTGCCGTGAGCTCGTGGAAGCCGGTGCCGATACCTTCTACCTCCAATTTGACGGCACGAAGCCCAAGGCCTATGAGGCAGCCAGGGGCAGGAACCTACTGCCCATAAAGGAGAAGGCCATAGAGCACCTGCGCAAGGCAGGCTGCAAGAGCATAGTCCTCGTCCCGACGCTTGTCAGGGGCGTGAACGACGACCAGGTGGGCGAGATAATAGAGTTCGCCTACAAGCACAGGGACGTGGTTAGGTGCGTTAACTTCCAGCCAGTTTCCATAACGGGCCGCATAGACTACTCCAAGCGTGAGCAGATGAGGATAACCATACCCGACCTCATGCACCTGGCCGAGGAGCAGACGAAGGGCCGCATAAAAACAGACGATTGGTATCCGGTCCCGACCGTGGTGCCCATAGCCAAGGTGGCGGCCAACATAGTGGGCCGGGGCTTCCCCGAGTTCTCATGCCACCCTCACTGCGGCATGGCGACCTACATAATACCGACCTGGCGTGGCTACAAGCCCATAACGGCCTTTGCGGACATAGACGGCCTCCTGGACGCCCTTGATGCTGCCGTCGGCCTGGAGAACAAGGACAAGGCCAAGGAGGTCCTTAAGGAAGCCGTGAAGAAGCACGTGGGCAAGAGCTTCCTCATACGCTACTTCCTGCCGATCCTCTGGAAGGGCGAGTATGAGGCCCTTAGGAGGCTGCACTACAAGATGATAATGATCGGCTCCATGCACTTCATGGACCCGTATAACTTCGACGTGGACAGGGTCCAGAGGTGCATAATCCACTACGCCACCCCGGACGGCCGCATAATACCGTTCTGCTCCTACAACAGCATACACAGGCCCCTGGTCGAACGCAAGTTCAGCGTCCCCATAGAGAAGTGGAAGCCGGGCAGGGCCTGAGAAACGCTTGCTTAAGCCTTCCCAAGCCCTTGGCATGAGGCAGCCTTATAACAAGCTTCCATAGCCGGCGTGCCGTGCCAGATGGGGCCTCCTTATCGGCCTGAGATATATTTACATTCAAGGCCCTAAGGGGCCCCTGGGCCAGGTTCCATATTCTTAACGAGGCCAGCCCCACGCCGGGAGCTCCAGCCTATATCCGAGCTTCTTAAACTAAGCCCATCTGAGGGCACGGCCCGGGGGCAAGGAGGCCTATAAAGGAGCTTGTGAATCCCGTTCTAAAGCCCTCGGCCCCCCTCCCTACCTGCTGAGGTGATGAGGATGGGGATGAGGCTGGTGAGCGTCACGCTGCCGGAGAAATACCTGGAGGGCCTGGAGGAGCTGGTCCGCCAGGGCCGCTACCCCAACCGCTCGGCGGCCATAAGGATAGCGGTCAGGGACCTCCTGCTGAGGGAGTTGTGGAACAACAACTCCCGGTGAGGGGAGGGCCTCTCCCCCTTGCCCCCTCTCCCCCCTCCGGCCCTCCTAAGGGCTAGCAAAGGCTGCTTTTTCCCGAGCTTCAACAGAGAGGAGAGCGCTGGGCTAGCACGCCGCCTGTCGGTCCAGCTTCTTGAAGGCCCTGAGGGCTACGGCCTCCCTTGGGCAGGGATGAACCTGTGGGCTTTGATAAACCTGCGTCGGCAACTTATATAGGACCCCGCTCAGCCCTCAAGGCAAAGCGAGGGAGCTGAAGTGCCAGGCAAGTTCACGGAACGCATACTGAAGGCACCGATCGCCTTCACGTTCAGGGACCTCATACTCCTGCCCGGCCTGGCCGAGGTAGAGCCGAGCGAAGTGGACGTTAGGACCCGGGTCAGCACGAACTACCAGCTGAACATACCGTTCGTCTCGTCCCCCATGGACACCGTCACCGAGGCCGAGATGGCCATAGCGCTCGCCAGGCAGGGGGGCCTGGGCGTCCTGCACAGGAACTGCACGGTAGAGGAAGAAGTCGAGATGGCCAAGCGTGTGAAGAGGGCCGAATCTTTCATAATAAGGGACGTGGTGACCGTCAGGCCCGACCAAACCGTCGGCGAGGCCATAGCCATAATGAGGGAGCACGACATATCCGGCCTGCCCGTGGTGGACGACGAGGGCAAGCTGGTGGGCATAGTGACGGCCCGTGACGTGAGGTTCGCAAAGCCCGGCCTGAAGGTCTCGGACGTCATGACGGGTTCGGAGAAGCTCGTGAAGGTGAGCGAGGACATAACGCTCGAGGAAGCCAAGGAGATACTGCAGGAGCACAGGATAGAGAAGCTGCCCGTGGTGGACGACGAGGGGCGCCTGAAGGGCCTCATAACCGTGAAGGACATAATGCTAAGGGACAAGTTCCCGAATGCCGTCAGGGACGAGGAAGGCCGGCTGCTCTGTGCTGCAGCCGTATCGCCCTTCGACCTGGAGAGGGCCGTCAAGCTGGACAAATACGTGGACATACTCGTCATAGACGTGGCCCACTTCCACAACAGGAACTGCTTCGAGGCCACGAAGAAGATACTGAAGAACGTGGGCGCCGACGTCATAGTGGGCAACATAGGGACCTACCGGGCGGCCGAGGACGCCATGACGGAGCTAGATGGCATAGCCGGCTTCAGGGTGGGCATAGGCTCCGGCTCCATATGCATAACCATGGAGTTCCTGAAGGCCGGATCGCCCACCCTGTTTGCGACAGCACAGGTAGCAGATGCCGTTAGGGACTACGGGGCCGATTTGCCCATAATAGCTGACGGGGGCATCAGGAACCCAGGCGATGCAGCTCTGGCGCTGGCCCTCGGGGCCTCATGCGTCATGATGGGGAACATCTTCGCCGGCTGCAAGGAGGCGCCCGGCGAGCTCGTGGCCATAGGCGGCCGATACTTCAAGCGCTACAGGGGCATGGCGAGCCCATCAGCCCGTGCGAAGAGACACGCAATAGACCGCTACAGGTCCAAGAGGATAGCAGAAGGCGTCGAGGGCCTCGTGCCCTACAGGGGCGATGTGGCCAGCGTCGTGGC
>CAZVRS010000069.1:0-5619 GCA_964630115.1 uncultured Candidatus Bathyarchaeia archaeon
GGCCAGGTCGAGCTTCGTGAGCTCAGCGGCCACGCCCTCCTCACTCCGCCTCTACCCTCGGGGCCAGGTAGAAGATGAGCTTGCCCTCGTAGGGGAGCCTGAAGTCCAGCTTTATGGGCTTGTTCGTGGAGAACTCCACAACCACCACGTCAGCCAGGGCGGAGCCAGCCTTCAGCATCTTCTGCAGCATGCCGACGTCGAACATGGCCGTCGAGGGCTCCTTGACCTCGAAGTCTATGACTGCCTCGCACGTCCTCGGGAACTCTATGGTGGCCGAGCTCACATCGCTCTCGGCCAGCAAGGTCAGCTTCTCGTTGTCGGCCGAGAACTTCACGAAGTCGCCCACCAGGGATGCGTCCGTTATGGCCTTCTTCAGCTCGTCGGCATCGAGGGTTATCCTCACGTCGAAAGGTATCTTCAGCTCCCCGGGCACTTCCTCCCCGACCGTCTCGAGCCTCGGGACTGTGAAGCTCCTCGTATACTTCCCCCTTATGGTCAGCTTCACCCTGCCCGTGGCCTGGTCAAGGCTGAGCTCTATGCTCTCCCCCTTGGTGGCCTTCTTGAGGAGCTTCTGGAGCTCGTCTATGTTCACGCACAGCTTGACGCCTTCCTCGGGAGCTTCATACTCGTCGAAGACGGAGCGGCCCCACATGAAGTCCACCATGGCTATCCTGCTCGGGTCCATGGCCCTGAGCTTGAAGCCCTCGCCATCTATGACGAAGGTCCCCTCGTCTATCAGCGTGCCTATGGCTGCCAGAGCGTTCTTGAACTCCTTGGCGCTGGCCATCCTGAGCTTGAACACCTTAAACACCCCTTCTCACGTCTTGGGCCCCATCCCCCGGTTTTAAACTTTATTCACGCAGCAGTTGGAGGAAGGCTAGCCGTATTCACGCCAAGTGTATCCGCAACGGGTGCACCTGAAGAACTGGGTGGCAGATTCATCGCTGCTCCTGGTCTGGACCTGCCAGAAGTAAGCCTGGTTGTTCCCGCACCTCGGGCACTCTATCTGGACGGTCGGCAGGGTCCTGAGCTTGGCTTCTTCTTCCCCTATGACGGTTATCTTGTCCCTCGGCGATTTCTGGAGCTTGGCCACGGGGACTAGCAGGTCGCCCTCGAGGCGGGCCTTGTAGCCACACCTCGGGCAGACCAGGAACTCGCTCGATTCTTCTTTGGCCAACTGCATCCTGGTGCCGCACTTAGGGCAAAACCTCATAATCCATCCTCCGGACGGGAGGGAAGGGGCAACTGTTATTTAAGCTTTCCCGTTCAGGGTTTAACGTCCGAATCATGGCCAGAATACCTTATAAATCCTGGCGTGCCTTAAGCTGAGCGTGGGGTTAAGCCTTGACGTTCAGGGCGGACGAAGTGGAGCAAGTGCTCAAGCGCCTCGAGAGCGTGCCAGGCCTCGAGGGCTCAGCCCTGATAAGCGCTGACGGGTTCATGTTGGCCAGTTCCCTGCCACCGGATATGTCAGAGGACAGGATAGCTGCCATGGGCGCTGCCATGGTGAGCGTGGCCGAGAGGGTCAACAGGGAACTCAACAGGGGGAAGTTCGAGATGACCATAATAAGCGGGAGCGATGGCTACACGCTCGCCACGGACGTGGGCCTCGAAGCCATACTGATAGTCCTGGCCTCCAAGAACGCCAAGCTGGGCCTCGTGTTCTACGAGGTCAAGAGGGCCGCCGAAGACCTCGTGAAGATACTATCATCACGTTAGGGAGGGAGAGGACGGGCCTGGCTTTCTCGTGGACGACGGAGGGCCCCCTCTCCCGGTAATCACGTTTAGTTATCCACAGCCCCCTGGATTCGATCATGGAGGCCAGCTTGGAAGCGCCTATCCAGGCGTAGAACTCCCTTGACTTAGGCGTGACGACCTTGGGCTCGGCCTTCAGGCCCGCCTGCCTCAGGCACGCCTTAAGCTCCTTCTCGAGGCGTTCCCCCAGGCCCCTCAGGAGGCTGGTCCCACCGCACAAGATTATGTTCTCGAGGAGCGCCTTCCTCTGGTCTATGTCGCAGGCCATGATGCTGTCTAGGACGAGCTTGGGCAAGGGCTTGACATCTAAGCCCATGAGCAAGGGGTTGAAGAGGACCTCAGGCGCCATGAACAGCTCCTCGCCCAGGCTTATTAAGGTGCCGTCCGGGAGCCTGTAGGAGCTCTTGTTCCCTCCTTCGGCGCCAGGGTTCAGGGCCACATAGCAGAGCTTCTCCTTTATGTCCTCTGCGATGCTGGCCCCGGCCCAGCCAGCGAGGTCCAGGCCCTTCCTTGACAAAAGCCTTGCTAGGAAGGTGGTCACGTCTTCCCCGCCCAGGGGCGCCACGCTAACGGCCCTCGGGACCACGAACCCCTCGTAAATTGGCGCTACCTGCGTGAGGCCGTGCCCTATATCTACCACCAGGCCCGTCGTCCCGCCGTGGGCATACATAGCCAGTAGAGGTTGCTCGGACACGAAGAGGGCAGCCACGCCGAAGTGCTCGAACATGAGCTCGGCCATCTTCTCACGATCTCCTTCTGCGTTGAACAAGGGCTCCGTGAGGAAGAGCTTGCACCTAGATGCCTTGACGCCCAACATGCTAAAGGAGAGCTCCCAGAGCATCTTCACCTCGTCCCAATTCCTCACCCGGCCCCTCTCTATGGGCCTTGAGATCCTTATGCCCCTGAGGCCCGCCATGCTCCTGCCAGCCACAGGGGTCCCGAGCAAGGTCGGGAAGACGTGCTCGGGCCTGCTGGAGCCAGCGAACCCTATTTTCATGTAGCCAGAGCCATTATCTATGACCACTACGTCCTTCCGCATAACTGAGCTGTGTTCAGAAAGACAGATCATATAAGCCTTACTCAAATCTTGGCATTTCCTCAAATGAGAGTTATTAAGCCAGCTACCGAGGAAAGACCGAGGGAGGGAATATTACTGCCCCGGCATTTTTCACAAAGGCTTATAAACGGTTTAAAAACAACTTGGCAAATGAGGGTTGAGCATGGGGGCAGAAGAAAGAGCGATAATCTTAGATGTCGGCAGCGGCTTTACTAAAGCAGGTTTTGCTGATAAGCCAACGCCCTCCCACGTCTTCCTCTCCGTCATAGGGAGGCCGAAATATCCGCCGGCCCTGATAGGGCCTAGGTATAAGGACTACTACGTGGGCGAAGAAGCCCTAAAGCTCAGGGGCATAATGCGCATATCCTACCCACTTGAGCACGGCATAGTTAAGGATTGGGATGGCTTCAAGAAGCTCTTGGAGTTCGCCTTCACGGAGTGCCTCAGGGTCGACCCGGCCAAGCACCCCGTCCTCATGACCGAGCCACCTCTGAACCCGAGGGATTGCAGGGAGAAGATAGCCGAGATACTCTTCGAGGAGTTCAGGGTCCCGAAGCTCTACGTGGGCATGCAGGCCCTCTTGGCCGCCTACTTCGCCGTCCCGGAGAGGATGACGGGCCTCATCGTGGACATGGGCGATGGCGTCTGCCACGCTGTCCCGATATACGAGGGATATACCATAAGGCACGCCATCCAGAGGACGAACATAGGCGGCCGTGACATAACGAACTACTTGGCCAGGCTCATAATGCACCACCGTGGCGTGGCCCTCACCACGACGGCCGAGAAGGAAATCGTGAGGGACATTAAGGAGAAGCTGTGCTACGTCAGCTTAAACCCGGAGGCCGAGCTGGCCGCCATATACGGCGAGAGCGAGAGGGTCAAGGAATACGTGGCTGGCGCTCCCCCGGGCGGTGAGGCAGTAGCCCCCAAGCCCGAGCCAGCCGAATACACGCTCCCGGATGGCTCGACCGTGACGCTCCTTGAGGAGCGATTCCTGGCCCCGGAGGTGCTCTTCGCCCCCGGCCTCATAGGCCGTGACGAGCCTTCCCTGCCCGAGATGGTGTTCGACGCCATAATGGCCTGCGACATAGACGTGCGCAAGACCATGGTCGAGAACATAGTCCTGACGGGCGGCTCGAGCCTCTTCCCAGGCCTGAAGGAGAGGCTGGAGAAGGAGCTCAACGCCATGCTCCAGGAAGCCGGCATGAAGCTCACGGTCAACATAATGACGCCCGAGAACAGGCAGTATGCCGTCTGGATAGGCGCCTCCAAGCTGGCCGCCCTGCCCGAGTTCCAGAAGTCCTGGATAACCCGTGAGGAATACGAGCGTGAAGGGCCACGCATCATACACAGGGCCGTTAGGCTAGGTGCGCTAATACCGTATCTAGGATCCTCTTAAAGGGCCATAATCCCCATCCTATTTTTTATGTTGACCTAGACTTCAGGTGCCTTATGTCCGCCAGGGACAGCTCTATCTCCCGTGAGAAGTATCTGACGCCCCTCTTGTCCAACTCGTCCATCAGGACCTTGGCCTTGTCCTTGGGGACTATGAACGCCTTCTCGCCCACCCTGAGGCCGCCGACCTTGTCCACCAGGCCCTCAATCCTGGCCTTCCTGGGCATGGGGCCGTAAAGGAAGACGACTTCCTTGCCGAACAGCTCGTCCCTGAGCTTTAGCCTCTCCCTCACGGGCAAGTAGCTGGCGTCGTAAGTTACGTAGACGTATTTCTGCTTCAAGTTCCTGGTTATGAGGCCCTTGTCTATGTCCCCCATGATGTAGATGCCCGTATCAAGTATCTCGTTGAATTCAGAGGGGCTGTAATCCGATAGCTCGTCCAAGGAAACGACCGTGAAGGACAAGGCCTTGCCCACATCACGCTCATACCTCTGGGCCATCTTACTGAGCCAAGAGGAAACAAGCTTAGCCTTCTGGTCATCTGAGGTCACCAAGAAGAAGTTCAGCACGCAAGCGGCATCGTAGTCTTCCACGCAATCCCCGTGGGCTATGGCGCACACCACGCCCAAGGCCCTCAGTGACCTGAAGAGGCCAGCTAGGGCCACCCGAGCCCTGGCGTGGTGCCTCGGTATCCAGCCAAGGTTCGGTTCTGCCACGCCCATCACCACGAGTATCAACCCTGGCCGTGAGATAAAAAGGCTGAACGTTCTATAGCCAGCTCGGCGGCCGTGGGATTGAAGAAAAGGTTAAGAACCCTTCCGGACTGCTTCAAAACGAGCGGGGGTGTCCGAGCCTGGCCAATCGGGGCCCACAGGGCCCCGGGCCATAGGAGGTGGGCTTAGGACCCACTGGCGTAGGCCTGCGTGGGTTCAAATCCCACCCCCCGCACCAATTTACGATGGTTCTGGCTTCTTAACCGTGGACGGGAGAAAAGCACTTATAGCCATGGAACCTGTTCCTGGTCTAGGGGGAAGTTATGAGCCTATCGCCTGAGGATCTAGAGCTCCTGGCCAAGTTCGCAGAGAAAATCCACGCATCCAGCTTGTCCGAGGCGCTGAGAATGGCTATTGCCTTGGCGGAGGTCAAGCTGAGGGAGATCGGGGAAGACCTGAGGGCCGCAAAAGAGCTCTTGAGGAAACTCAAGGTCTTAGGAGGAAGCTAGGCCGTTCCCCTAATCGTGCTCGCCCTCTGGCGCCGGGGGTGGGATTCGAACCCACGAGGGCCATTCGGCCCACGGGCTCTCAAGGCCCGCCCCTTGTCCACTCGGGCACCCCGGCTCCTTTAGGCCGGTGGAAGGGCATCATAAATCCTTTCCCCGTCCTCCAGCCTTAATAAGGGGCCCGTGGAGC
>CAZVRS010000070.1:0-2678 GCA_964630115.1 uncultured Candidatus Bathyarchaeia archaeon
AGCCTCTCGAGTATCTCGTTGAACTTCCTGTCGTGCTCCTCCAGCCTCTTGAGGACCTCCCCCAGCCCTATCAGGCCTGCTACCGCATACCTGAACTCCTCGTCCTCCTTCAGGAGCTTGAGGAGCTTGTGCTTGAGCTCAGCCTCCACGCACATCCCGGCCTCTCCCACACGAGCGACGGGCGGGCCTTCTTAAGCCCTAGCTGGCCGCTCACGGCAAGGCGCAGCATACATCGTGCCACACGATCTTGAGGCCGGAGGCCCGGGCCCTATTGACCGTCTCACGGGCCGGGAGGGCCATCCTGTCGAAGCCCAGCTCCAGGGCCATGGCCTCGAGGGCCGTCCGGTAGGGCCGTTCCCTCGGCTTCATGCAGCCCAGGGCCACGGGAATGCCCTTGAACATGCCTCTCGCCTCCGCCATGACGGGCCTGAGCTCCTCAAGGGCCGGGGGGCTGGCGTCCTGGAAGGGCGTCCCCCTTGTAGGCATGAAGACTATGATGACGAGCACGTCAGCTCCCACGGACCTCACCATCTCCAGGGCCTCTTCCTCGCCCCGGAGCTCGCCGCCGTGGATCCCCAGGCAGACGTGCGGTGCGACGGGTATCCCGGCGTCCCTCAGGGCCTCCAGGCTGGCCAAGTAGTCCTCTGGCTTCTTCCTGAGCCCTATCACGTCCCTTATGGTCCCTTCATCCCCTACGACGTCGAACAAGGCCACGTCAACGCCTGCGGAAGCGAGCTCTCTGGCCAGTTCTTCGTCAACGAGGCCCGGGTGGATGGCCACCAATAGGCCGAGCCGCTCTTTGATGGCCCTTATGGCCTTTAGGAAGGGCCTAACAGGCAAGACGCCATCCTTAGTGAAGCCGCCGCTTATCAAAACGCCTTTAATGCCCTTCTTGGCCAGGCGGGAGCACAGCTCCCACAGCTCCCCGGGCCCCTCGGCATGGAGCATGCCCTTGAGGTAGAAGCCCCGGCAGTATTTGCACATTAGGGCGCACCTAGTGCCAGTTATGGATATGGACGGGAACTTGGGCCAGGGCCTGAAGAAGTGGACCTCGCCGTGGCCCCTCTCCGGGCCCTCGGGCACGGCCATGGGTGAGCCTTATAGGCTCGTGCTTGATATAAGCTCGCCATGCCCAGGCCGGAGTGGCGTCTCGTAGAGCTCGAGGTCCGGGATGCCTTCACGAACATGGCCGTAGACGAGGCCATGCTGGTGGCCAGGTGCATGGGCAAGGTCCCCAACACGGTCCGCTTCTACCGCTGGAGGCCCTCTGCCGTCTCGCTCGGCAGGTTCAGGCCCGTGGAGCAAGACGTGAACGTGGAGGCCTGTAGGGAGCTCGGCGTGGACATAGTTAGGCGCCCGACGGGGGGCGGGACGGTATACCACGATGCCGAGGGCGAGATAACATACAGCGTGGTCGTTAGGGCATCCGACATAGGGAACCCGGACGTGGAGGCGTCTTACGCCATCTTGTGCTCCGGCCTCATAGAGGCCTGCCGCATCCTCGGCCTGGAGGCCCAGCTCCACCCGGGAGGGCCGAGGGCTTGCCCGAACATAATAATAGGCGGGAAGAAGATATCCGGGAACGCCCAGGCCTGGCGGGGGGGCGTCATACTCCAGCACGGCACCTTCCTCGTCAAGGTCGACCTGGCCAAGATGTTCACGGTCCTCAAGGCCCCCTGGCCCCTCCCGCTCGAGGAAGTAGTCCGGAAGGCCGAGAAGAAGATAACGTCCATAGAGCGTGAGCTGGGCAGGCCCGTCTCGGTCCAGGAGGCCTATGAGGCACTTAAGGAGGGCTTCTCAAGGGCCCTCGGCGTTGAGCTGGTCCCCGGCGAGCTGACCGATTTCGAACTCGAGTTGGCCGAGAGGCTCAAGGAGGCAAAATACTCGTCTGACGAGTGGAACTTCAGGGGCGTGAGTGGTAAAGCCGAGCGGATGATCTGCATGGCCTAAGCGATATTAAGGGCCTTTTCCGAATGGCCCTTGGGGCCGATGAAGAAGGCACGAGCTACCTGACGCATGCTGAGTGCCGTCGCCTCGAGGCCCCTCCGGGCATGTCCCTAACATACCTAAGGGTTGGCCAGGTATGCCAGGGCAAAGTTTATAAACCAGTAAAACTGGTAAAACCTGGGTGGGAGGATGACCGAGCCAGGACGTGAGACGAGGGGCACCGTAACCATAAAGGGCGTGGACAAGGAAGTCTACCGTGCCCTGGTCAGCTTGGCCAGGTTCTGGGGCAAGACGGCCGGGGAAGTAGCCACCCAGGCCTTCAAGCTCTACCTCTCCATCGTGGAATCCCTGGGCGGTGCTCTATCCGGGCTTGGGAAGGCTCTGGAGAAGGCCGGCAACACCATAAGCCGCATGGGCGTCCAGGTGGTGAGCGGCATAGGGCACCTGGAGTTGGATAAGGCCACGTTGGAGAAGGCCGAGAGGCCCTTGTTCCTCGTCGGGATAAAGAAGCTGGTGATAAAGCCCGACGTGGGAGCAGAGCTCATCAGGGAGAAGGTGTTCGGCATAGTGGATTGCGATGTGGTAGAAGTGCCCTCCGGTGCCCTGAGGGTTGAGGTGCTCAAGAAGTGCAGGTTCGTGGGAGAGGTCAAGACGTATGGCCAAGGGGAATGACGCCTGGGCCCGCTTCACGGCCCTAAGGGCGGCCTTCCTCCTCGCCAGCCTATTGCTCG
>CAZVRS010000070.1:2778-5359 GCA_964630115.1 uncultured Candidatus Bathyarchaeia archaeon
GGTGGATATCCCTCTGGGACTCCATGCTGGGGGCCACCATGGGCCTCCTGGAATCCCTGTTATTCTCCCTCGTGAGCTTCTAGGCCCTGAACCACTTGAACATGAGATACCTTATCCGCCCGCCCGGCCTGTCCAGCACGGCCACTATGAACCTCTTGCGGACCGATGTGGCCAGCCGACCAGCCCTGACCACGTCGGAGGCCGTTAGGACATCATCGGGCTTTAGGACGGATATGAGGTAAGGTGCGTGCTCAAGGCCCGGCCCACGCCTGTAGACGGCGAAATCGCACCCGAATTTTATGCCGGATATCACGACCAAACCGGAGTCCCTGAGGTCCTTGTAGACCTCGTATTTGATGTCGAAGTCCTTGTATATTGTCCTGCCTATCTTCCTGAGCTCCTCGGCTTTGACCTCACGGCCTTCTGGACCTTTGTAAATGCTTATCGAGCCTTTCTCCAGGAGGTAGAGGCCCTCCATTATGTCGAGTATCAGAGGGGCATCAAAATCGGGGCCCTTAGGCTTTGGTATGCCGAGGGGCTTCCCGAAGAACCCCAGCTTGAATATCTCCCTGGCCTCCTCCTTATCCCATATCACCAAGAAGCTCCCCACGAGCTCGGCCCTAACGGGGGCCCGCTCGCCCTCACCCGCCATGGCGGGCACCTAGAGGGCCATGGCGAGTATCCTGGCCGTGTCCGCTGCGTCCAGCACCTTATCTGCTGCGTCCTCGAAGAACTTCACCACGTCCCGGGCGAGGAATATGGTCTTTAGCTTCAGGTTCTCCTCGAGTATCTTCATCTCTATCTCCCGGTAGAGCATGTCTATTTCACGTTCGAGGGTTTCCACCTCAGATATGAGGGCCCTGGCGGCCGCCGGGTTCATGGTCAGGGCCATGGCTACCTCGTGCAGCTTCTCCACTATCCGGCCCACCTCATCGGCCAGCTTGGCTATGCTCTCCCTCAGCTTCTCCGGTATCTTCTGCCCCTTCATGAGCTGTATCATGCGGAAGACGGCCCCCTCGTAGAAATCGGCGATCTCGCTTATCTGGTATAGGAAGCGCATCACGTCATCTCGGCAGGGGAGCATGGCGCCCGCAGATGCCAGGCTCTCTATGATGCGCCCCCTGTCCTCGTGGAGGAGGTCCTCTAGCTCCCTCATGCGTATGAAGAGCTGTTCAGCGCCATCCTTATCCCACCTCCTAAAGCAATCCACTATGTCGAGCGTGAGCCTGGCCATGTTCACGACCTTCTGGACGTAGCTCTGGCACGCCCTCAGGATGGCCGTCCTGCCCCTCAGCACCATGTCCGAGGGTAGCACCCTCACCACCACTCAGCCGACGTCCGCCTTCACTCGGTTAAGCACCTCAATCCTTAAAAACTATTCCCAATCCATGGGACCTGGTCAGAGGGGCTCACCGAGCTGGTCAAATTCGATCTTCTTCCTGAAGAAGGCGTGGAGGAGGGGAGGCAGTTCCTTTATGGGCGTCCTGACCTGCCTCCACGTGTCCCTGTCCCTCAACGTAACGGTATCGTCCTCCAGGGTCCTGTGGTCGATCGTGATGGCTATGGGTATGCCTATTTCATCGCACCTGGCGTAGCGCCTGCCTATGGAGCCCGATTCATCGTATTCGACATCGAAGCCCTCGGACAGGAGGAGCTCGTAGACCTCCCTGGCCTTCTCGGGCAAGCCGTCCCGGCTCAAGAGGGGCAGGACGGCCACCTGAACGGGCGCCACGTCCCTGGGCAGCCTGAGGACAACACGACCGTCCTTGACCGTGTAGGCGTATTCGAGCGTTACGTAGACGAGCCTGTCGAGGCCGAAGGAAGGCTCTATGACGTGGGGGACGAAGTGCTTGCCCTTCACGGCCTTCTCGACCCTGGATATGACCAGGTGCCTCTTGCTTAGCTCGTAGGGGCCTATCTTGACGGAGCCCTCCTCCTCGATGGAGCGGGCCAGCTCGGCCTTGTCGGCCTCCGAGAGGGCCTTCAGGACCTCAGGGGCCTTCTCTCCGAAGTCCTCTTTTATGGCTTCCACGTCCGGCTTCACGACCAGTTCCACGACCTTCTTGGGCTCCTTGAACTCCTTGAAGGCCGTCAGGTCAACCCCGGACCACTTCATGTGCCTCCCGAGGTCGTAATCGGTCCTGTAGTTGTGGCCTGAGACCTCGACCCAGCCCCAGCGGTCCGTCCAGACCTCCTGATCGTAGCCCTGGATGGAGTAGTGGGCCCTCTCCCACTCCAGCTTCTCTATGAACCGCTGCTTCTCGCCCGGGACGCCCAGCTCCTCCAGGAAGCGCTTGGCGAGGGCCATGAAGTAGGCCATCCACTCCATCATTATGTAGCCCTTGTCGAGGGCCTCACGGACCGTGACCTCCACGGGCTCCTCCGAGCCCTTCAGGCGGACCTCCCTAGGCAGGAGCCTCAGGACTTCGTCCTCGACCTCGGGCAGCCTGGGGCAGCTCGGGTCCTCCGGGTCGAAGAAGAACTCGTAGTCAATTATGGTGAACTCCCTGAGCCTTATCGGCCCCTGCCTGGGCGATATCTCGTTCCTGAGGGCCCTCCCTATCTGGACCACGCCGAAGGG
>CAZVRS010000071.1:0-5250 GCA_964630115.1 uncultured Candidatus Bathyarchaeia archaeon
GCTGGGGGCGGGGGCTGCATGATAGCCCTGGTGGAGGAGGGCCGTGGGGCCGACGTGGCCAGGGCCGTTGAGGAAGCGGGCGGCAGGGCCTTCAGGGCTAGGATATCGGAGGAGGGCGTGAGGATTGAGGAGGCCCGTGGTTCTTAAGCTGGGAGGTTCTGCCATAACGGTCAAGGAGGAGCCCTTCAAGCCGGATTTGGAGGCCATAGGGAGGCTGGCCCGTGAGATAGCCTCGTCTGGCGTCCGGGACCTAGTGGTGGTCCACGGGGGAGGGAGCTTCGGCCACCCTTTAGCCGATAGGTATGGCATACATGAGGGCTTCAAGCACCAGGGCCAGCTCAGGGGCCTGGCCGAAACGCACATGGCCATGGAGAAGCTCAACCGCCTGGTCGTGAAGGCCATGCTCGAAGAAGGCCTGCCGGCTGTGCCCGTCCCGCCCGTGTCGTGCTTCACGACCAGATCGGGCCGGATAAGCAGGGCCTTCCTCGGGCCCGTCGAAGCCCTCGTGCGCCTCGGCGCCATACCGGTCCTATACGGCGACGTGGCCTTGGACGAGGAGAAGGGCTTCTGCATACTCTCCGGGGACCAAATAACGGCTTACCTGGCCCTTAGGCTGAGGGCCTCGAGGGTGGTCCTCGGCCTCCAAGTCGATGGCGTCTTCACGAAGGACCCGTTCAAGCACCCGGATGCCGAGCTCGTGGAGGTCCTCAGGACGAGCGAGCTCAACAAGGTGGAAGCAGGGGGCTCGGCAGCCGTGGACGTCACGGGCGGCATGAGGGCCAAGCTGGCCGAGATGGCCCGGGTGGCCGAGGCTGGCATACCCGTTTTCCTCACGAACGCCAAGGAGCCGGGCAACTTGCTCAAGGCCTTGAGGGGAGAAAAAACGAGGGGGACCCTCTTAATTCGCTAGCACGGTGCTAGCGAGAGCCGAGTATATCGAGCATCCTATCGTATAGCGTGAGCCAGAGCCTCCCCTTGGCGGTCGTCTGGTAATACGTCATGGAGCCCACCCTCCTGGCCTCTATTAGGCCCCTGGACAGGAGGAAATCCAGGTATCTCCCAAGCGTCTTGAAGTTCAGGTTCGCACGGTATACCAGCCTGGTCTTCGTGGCACCGTTCAAGGCTTCACGGAGGATGCACGCTATCACCTCGAGCCTGTGCCTCCTCCTCCACGTCCCGTGCTCCCTATGTGTTAGCACTTCGCTCACCCAAGGTATGCGAACACAGGTCCTTATAAGTTTTTCTGCTTTGTGCTACCTATTTGCTCGCACAGATGGGCCCACATCGGGGCGGGCGAGTCAAGGTTTTTACGGGCCCTCGTTGGCCTGGGACGGGAAGGAAAATGGCCACGCAGATGGAGATGGCCAAAAGGGGCCAGCCTACGGAGGAGATGAAGGCCGTAGCAGAACTAGAAGGCATCTCGCTCGGCAAGCTGGTCCGGTTGGTGGCATCCGGCCGTGTGGTCATAACGAGGAACGTCCGCAGGGAGGAAGTCAGGCCCACGGGCATAGGCGAGGGCCTGAGGGTGAAGGTGAACGCCAACGTCGGGACTTCCTCCGACCTCTGCGATCCCGACCTGGAGGTCGAGAAGGCCCGCATAGCGGTCCGCTACGGTGCCGACACAGTCATGGACCTCAGCACGGCCGGCGACCTCGACGCCATAAGGCGCAAGATAATAGGGGCCGTTGACGTGCCCGTCGGGACGGTCCCGATATACCAGGCGGCCATAGAGGCGGCCGCCGATAAGGGCTCCATCGTGGACATGGACGAGGACGACATATTCGGGACCATAGAGAAGCACGCCAAGGACGGCGTGGACTTCATGACCGTCCACTGCGGCGTCGTGAAGGACATAGTGGAGAAGCTGAAGCAGCACCCACGCTGGATGGGGATGGTGAGCCGTGGGGGGACCTTCCACGCCCTCTGGATAATACACCACGGGCGTGAGAACCCGCTCTACGAGAACTTCGATTACCTCCTCGAGATAGCACGTGAATACGATGTAACGCTCAGCCTGGGGGACGGCCTCAGGCCAGGCTGCCTGTTGGACGCAACCGATTGGGCCCAGATACAGGAGCTCTTGGTCATAGGCAGGCTCGTGAGGAGAGCCCGTGAGGCCGGCGTCCAGGTCATGGTAGAAGGGCCCGGCCACCTCCCGCTCGATCAAGTGGAGGCCAACGTGAAGCTCGAGAAGGCCATTTGTGATGGGGCACCCTTCTACGTCCTAGGGCCCGTTGTGACGGACGTGGCGCCGGGCTACGACCACATAGTATCCGCCATAGGAGGGGCCATAGCGGCCCTGGCCGGTGCCGACTTCTTGTGCTACGTCACGCCAGCCGAGCACCTGGGCCTCCCAATGCCCGAGGACGTGAGGGAGGGCGTCATAGCGGCCAGGATAGCCGCCCACGCAGCCGACATAGTGAGGCTGGGCCGCAGGGCCCTTGAGTGGGACGAGAAGATGGCGCTCGCCAGGGCGGAAGGCGATTTCGAGGCCCAGGTCAAGTTGGCCATGGACCCCGAGAGGGCCAGGTCCATACTCGAGCGTGTGAAGCCCAGGGTGCCCAGGACGTGCACCATGTGCGGGAAGTTCTGTGCCCTGAAGCTCTACGGCCATTACTTCAGGCGCAGGAGGTAGCGGGCTGGGCGGGCGCACAGGCATCCCCCTTAAGCCTTTAACCCCGTCCTCGGGGGTGATGCCGAGATGGACTACGTGAGGGAACTCCAGGCCAAGATAAGGGAGCTGGCGGACCGGAAGGGCGCCATCATACTGGCCCACAACTACCAACGCTCTGAGATACAGGAGATTGCGGACTACGTGGGCGAATCCCTCTACCTCGCTAGGAAGGCCACGGAGGCAGATGCTGAACTCGTGATATTCTGCGGCGTGGACTTCATGGCCGAGACAGCTGCCCTGCTGAACCCGGATAAGCGCATAGTGCTGCCGGAGAAGGCCTCGACCTGCCCCATGGCCGCCCAGCTCCCGGCCTCGCTGGTCAAGGAGGCCAGGAGGAAGAACCCGGGGGCAGCCGTCGTGCTCTACGTGAACACGCTGGCCGAGGCGAAGGCAGAAGCAGATGTCATATGCACTTCCGGGAACGCCATCGAGGTCATAAGGTCCCTTGAGGCCGACGAGGTCATCTTCGGGCCCGACAGGAACCTCTGCTGGCACGTGGCAAGGCACGTCCCGGGGAAACGCATAATACCCGTCCCCGAGGCCGGATACTGCTACGTCCACAAGCTCTTCTCCCTCGATGAAGTGCTCAGGATAAGGGATGAGACCGGGCCTGATGCGAAATTGCTCGTCCACCCGGAATGCGATCCCGACCTCCAGCTCAGGGCCGATCTGGTCGGTTCCACGGGCCAGATGTATAGGTTCGTGAGGGAATCGAAGGCCAACGAGTTCATAGTGGCCACGGAGGTCGGCCTAGTCGAGAGGATAAGGAGGGAGCTCCCGGGCAAGAAGG
Source organism: uncultured Candidatus Bathyarchaeia archaeon (assembly GCA_964630115.1). Lineage (GTDB taxonomy): Archaea > Thermoproteota > Bathyarchaeia > EX4484-135 > EX4484-135 > EX4484-135. The sequence continues at coordinate 3,465 of CAZVRS010000071.1, forward strand.
CCATCCCGGCCAAAACAGATGCCATTTGCGCCGAGATGAAGCTCATAACGCTCGAGAAGGTCCTGAGGGCCCTCGAGGAAGAAGGGCCCGTCGTGAAGATCCCCAAGGACGTAGCCGAGAGGGCCGGTCAGGCCGTGGAACGCATGTTCGAACTCACGGGGTCGTGAAAATGGCCCGGTCGCCCTACGTGGAACAGAAGGTCCGGGAGGCCCTCATGGAGGACCTGGGCTTCACGGACCTAACGAGCGAGCTATTGGTGCCGGAGGAGGCCTGGGCCGAGGCCGAAGTAGTGGCCAAGGAAGAAGGCATCCTGGCTGGCATCGAGGAAGCCAAAACGGCCTTCGAGCTGTTGGGCGCTGAGGTCCTAAAGGCCCTGGAGGACGGCTCCATGGTCAAGCCCGGGGACGTGGTGATGCGTGTCAGGGGGCCCGCCAGGGCCCTCTTGGCGGCCGAGAGGACGGCCCTAAACTTCCTTATGAGGATGAGCGGCATAGCGACGGCCACAGCCGACATGGTCAAGAAGGCCCGGTCGGTCAACCCGAAGGTAAGGATAGCGGCCACCAGGAAGACGGCCCCCGGCCTGAGGTTCTTCGACAAGAAAGCCGTTGAGATAGGAGGCGGGGACACTCACAGGCTTAGGCTTGAGGATTGCATCCTCATAAAGGACAACCACATAGCCATAGTGGGAAGCGTGTCCGAGGCCGTTAGGAAGGCCAGGGAGGAGGTGAGCTTCACTAAGAAAGTGGAAGTCGAGGTCTCGAGCCCAGAAGAAGCTGTCGAGGCCGCCAGGGCCGGGGCAGACATAATCATGCTCGATAACTTCACGGTCGAGGAAGTCCTGAGGGCCCTCAGGGCCCTTGAGGAAGAAGGCCTGAGGGCGTCCGTCTTGGTCGAGGCATCGGGCAGGATAGGGCCGGAAAACGTGGCCGATTACGCCAGGACGGGCGTGGACGTGATATCCTCGGGCTACCTGACCCACTCGGCAAAGGCCCTTGACTTCTCCATGAGGATAACCCGGGCCTGGGTCGGGCAGCACTCCTCCACCATGCCCTATAAAAGCCAGCATTCTAAGCCTTAAATAGGGGGGTCGTGTATCTGAGGGGAGAGGTGATAGAGTATACGGAGGCAAAAGGGTAGGCCAGAGCCGGATATCACCATCCAAAACGTGGTGGCATCCGCCAATCTCCACCAGAAGATAGACCTGAACGCCATAGTGGCCTCGTTCAAGGATGTCGAATATAAGCCGAAAGAGTTCCCCGGCCTTGTCTTCAGGCTGAAGAAGCCCAAGACGGCCCTCCTCATATTCAGCTCGGGCAAGATGGTCTGCACGGGCGCCAAGAGCGAGAAGGCGGCCATAAGGGCCGTGAAGAGCGTGGTGAAGAAGCTCAAGAAAGCCGGCATAGTGATAAAGGGGAAGCCTGACATAAAGATACAGAACATAGTGGCCTCGGGGGACCTCCACGGCGAAATCGACCTCGAGAGGGCCCAGCTCGAGCTGGAGGACACCATGTATGAGCCAGAGCAGTTCCCGGGCCTGATCTACAGGATGAAGGACCCGAAGGTCGTCATACTGCTCTTCGCATCCGGCAAGCTCGTCTGCACGGGCGGCAAGAGCGAGGAACAAGTCCACGAGGCCGTGAAGAAGCTCCACGCCATACTCGAGGAAAAAGGCCTCATATACTACCCAGAAGAATGATTTGGGTGCCTTGGGGGACTACGGGCTAGTTATAGAACACTACAGGAGGCCCGAGGTCCTCGATGAGATAGCCCGCTTCTCAAGAGGGCG
>CAZVRS010000072.1:0-5165 GCA_964630115.1 uncultured Candidatus Bathyarchaeia archaeon
ATTGTGGGAAAAGAAGGAGAACTCACGATTGTTGATTCCGCTAATAGAACAGTAACAGTGAAGATGCCAGTGAAGAGAATAGTTTCTTTTGCTAACTACAACTGCGAGGTGTTACGCTCTCTAAATGCAAAAGATAAGATAGTGGGCGTAGACGAATTCACGAAATACTATAAAAGATTTTTCCCGGAGATAAGTGAGTTGCCTTCAGTTGGTACAATAGAGAATCCGGATATAGAGGCGATATTATCTCTTGAGCCTGATATTGTCCTCACGTTCGGCACGTATGAAATGCCATACATTGAGGAAAAGCTGGAAGGAACAGGTATTGAAGTAGTTAGCTTCTATTTCTATGATCCAAAGTTTCTAACAGAAGAGATAACGAAGCTTGGATATATTGTTGATAGAAGAGAAGAGGCGGAGGAATTCATTAATTTCTATGAAGGGGTCATAGATTCAATCAAAAGTAGAACGGAAGGAATCCCAGATGATGAAAAACCAAAAGTATATTATGAATGCTTCTGGCAGGATTACATGACGGGCAATAAATACGCCACAGACCATTGGATCATAGAGACTGCAGGAGGGATAAACATAGCTGCTGATGTAGCAGATAACTCCATGTATATCGGTTACCCAACAGTGAGTCCGGAGTGGATAATAGAGCAGAACCCGGATATAATCATAAAGCGTAGTAGCAGTCCTCCGTATGGATATACAGGTTATGAGTTTGATGACGATTCATGGGCGAAATCGTTAAGGGAGGAAATTATGAACCGCCCAGGATTTGAAGCGATTAACGCAGTGAAAGAGGGGAAGGTTTATATCGAAGATACATCATTATGTGGATTTTTATCTGTTGCCTATCGTGCAAAAGTGTTTCATCCTGATCTCTTTGAGGATTTAGACCCACAGGAGATTCATCAGGAATATCTGAACAGATTTCAAAGAATAGACTACGACTTGAATAAACATGGAGTGTTCTGGTATCCACCGTTGGAGGATTAAAGATACAGGAAAGGGGTGGAAATGGAAAGAGGCTTGTGCTTTGGAGGCGTTCAAAATGAAAAGAACAAAAATAGGATTTGTAACTGGGTATACTGGGGCTATACTCAAGTTATTGGGCAAGGCAACAAGCGAACTGAATGAGCAGGGATACCCCATTGAAGTTCAGGCAAGGTATCAAGCAGTTGAAATCGATGATGAGTTCTGGGACTGGTTGAAAAACGAGGCAGATGTGATAGTGGTGAATGTTCATTCATGCCATGAGAACTATAATGTGCTAAAACAAGTGTTATCAGAGGTTAATGTGCCGGTATTTTCTGTTGAGTATGGTGGGGAGCCGTTGAGTAAAAATGTTGAGCCAGAAGCACTTGCGACGCTTACAGGTTATTTTATGTATAGTGGATTGGAAAACATCAAGAATATGCTACTGTTTCTGGCAAATTACTGCGGTAACATCAAACTTGAGGTGCCTGAACCTAAAGAGATTCCGTGGCATGGGATTTACCATCCAGATGCTCCTAACATATTTGATTCACTGGAAGCATACAAAAAATGGTATAAGAAAAGTAAAGGGTGGAATAGGCACACAATAGGTATATTATTCTACCGCGACCATTGGATTGAGGACGATACAGCAGTGTGTGATGCCCTGATACGTGCAATCGAGAGAAGGAATGTGAATGTAATACCCGTGTTCTCCTATCTTGGTATGAAAGTGGGTATGAAGGAATGGGGAATAGAGAGCATTGACATAGCTCAGAAATATTTCATGGATGACGATAAACCAATAATAGACCTTTTAATTAGCCTGCAAGGATTTTACTTAGTGTCAAGAACTATTGGAGAATGGGTTGACCCCACCACGGAGGGTATGGATATACTCAAAAGATTAAATGTTCCGGTCATTAAGGCAGTAACACCTTATTACAAAACAATTGAAGAATGGCGAAAGAGCAGTGAGGGAATAGATGCCTTAACTGCTGCAATGGATGTGATGATGCCCGAGGTTGATGGTGTGATCGAGCCTATCGTTGTTGGAGCGAGTGAGAAAATAGAGGAGGCAACAGTTGGTGGCACGTTTGATAAGCGAGAACCCATAGAAGAGCAAGTTGAGTTTCTGGTTGACAGATGCATGAAATGGATTCGTTTAAAATATTTACCAAATAAGGAGAAAAAGGTTGCTTTTGTTCTTCATAATAATCCATGTGCAGGTGCTGAAGCCACTGTTGGTATGGGGTTCGGTCTGGATACCATAGAAAGCATGGTCAGGATACTACATAAAATGAAGGAAGAAGGTTATGATGTCGGCGACGATATACCAGAAACATCAAAGGAACTGATTGACACCATCCTGAGTCGTAAAGCAATCAGCGAGTTCAGATGGACGCCAATATCTGAGGTGGTACGAAAAGGCGGTGCGGCAGCCCTGTTACCCAAAGAGAAATATCTAAATTGGTTCAGTGAGCTCCCTGATAAAGTCAAACAAGAAATTATCGAAACATGGGGCGACCCTACAGATCTTTCCAAAGAGCAATCTGAGGATGCTAATTGGGCTAAACTGAGCATGGGATTGTATGAAGATAAAATCGTCATTCCTGGGTTGAAGTTTGGAAATATCTTTCTGTGTGTCCAGCCGAAGCGGGGCTGCGCCGGTGCGAGATGTGATGGTCGGGTGTGTAAAATACTTCATGACCCCACCTGTCCGCCACCGCATCAATGGCTTGCGGTGTATTGGTGGATAGAGAGGGAATTCAAGGCTGATGTGATCGTTCATGTCGGTACGCATGGCTATTTAGAGTTTCTGCCTGGAAAGAGATGCGGACTGAGCACAGAATGCTATCCACAAGTATCTATCGGAAGCATACCACATTTGTATATCTATAATATCAATAATCCGATGGAAGGTATTACAGCGAAACGCCGTGGGTATGCGACCATAATTGATCATTTGACACCAGTAATGTCTCCAACAGAGACCTATGCAGAATTAGAGGAGCTTGAGGACCTTTTAAGTCAGTACAACAAGGCAAAGGCGATGGATGACAAAAACAGGCTCAAAGTTATTTTTGGAATGATTATCGAGAAGGCAAAGGAAGCAAATTTGTACAAAGAGTTTTCAGACCCAAATGAGATCATAGATTACCTTCATGAACAACTAACACTAATTAGAGAGACGCAGATCAGGGAAGGACTGCATGTTCTGGGTAAGGCACCGGAAGGAGACAAATTAGTGAATCTTTTGGTTGGAATAATGCGTTTTGATGCTGGTAAAAATCCCTCAATTAGAAGGGCCATACTTGAAGCGATGGACTTAGACTATGATGAAATTGTGGATGATCCAAAAGGATTTAATGAAACTTTTGGAAAGACAAATGGAGAGTTATTGAACGATTCCACACACATGGCGATCAATATTATGAGAAAAGTCTTAGAGGAGGTGCTATCATGAAAGTGAGCGATCTTCAAAAGAAGATATCGGATGAAAAGATAATAGAAATATGTAGTGAGATTATCGGGGAGGAGTATGCACGAAAATGGTCAGAAGAGAAGAGACGCAAACTCATAGATGCGGTCAGGTTTGGGATTTCACTGATACCCAGAATTCAAGGAGTGAGTAAAGAGATGGAAAATCTGCTTGCCGGTTTCAAGGGAGACTATATCGAGCCAGGTGCTTCTGGCTCAATAATACGGGGGAAAATAGAAGTGTTGCCCACGGGTAGAAACTTTTATTCGGTAGATCCTATGAGCATCCCAACACAAGCAGCTTGGCGTGTGGGTGTGAAACTCGCAGATGAACTCATAAATGCATATAAAAAGGAAAACGAGGGGAACTATCCGGAGAACATAGGTTTTGTAGAGTGGTGTATTGACCCTTTTAGGGCAGATGGAGAAGGTATTGCTCAGATCCTTTACACGATGGGTACCAAGCCCATTTGGGACGAGAATGGAATAGTAAAAGATGTGGAAGTCATACCACTTGAAGAGCTGGGAAGACCGAGGATAGACTGCACAATTAGAGTGGATGGGATATTTCGTGACACTATGCCAAACCTCATGGAACTCATGGACAAAGCAGTGCGAAGGGTTGCTAGCTTAGATGAGCCTCCGGAGATGAATTTCGTCAAAAAGCATGTGGAAGAAAATATGAAATCACTACTCAAAGAATGTGATGAGAAAACGGCATTCCGACGAGCAACTTATCGCGTTTTCTCTGAAAAGCCCGGAGCATATGGTGCTGGTGCTAATTTAGCAGTGTTTGCCTCAGCATGGAAAGAGAAAAAAGACTTGGCAGATGTATGGATAGATTGGGGATGTTACGCATATGGTGAGGGGATATATGGTCATGCTGCACCAAATGAGCTTGTGAATCTCCTTAAGAGTGTCAACATAACTTACGAAAAACTCGAATCAGACGACTTTGATACACTCGATTGTTGCTGTTTCTTTGGATACCACGGAGGATTCACATGTGCCGCGGAAACTATCTCAGGCAAAGACGTTCGTATGTACTTCGGTGATACGAGGGACCCGGACAGACCAGAGATAAGAGACATGAAGGATGAAATAGAACGAACAGTGAGAACTCGACTGCTGAATCCTAAATGGATTAAAGGTAAAAAGCAACATGGATACAAGGGAGCAAGTGATATATCAGAGCGTGTTGGCCGCGTCTATGGTTGGTCTGCGACAACAGGAATCATAGAAAAATGGGTGTTTGACGCTATAGCCGATACATTTGTGCTTGATGAGGAAATGAGAAAGTGGTTCAAGGAAAATAATCCCTATGCATTAGAGGAGATAGCTAGGAGGTTGATGGAAGCCGCTGAGAGGGAACTTTGGACGCCAGATGAGGAAATGCTCAAGAAGCTGAAGGAAGCCTATTTGGATGTGGAAGGTATGATAGAGGAGAAGCTTGGAGAAGTAGAAGGTGAGTACCAGGGAGGTGAGATTACTGTTTTGACAAAAGACGATGTTAAAGCATGGGATGCAAAAGTGAAGGACATAGAAAAAAAATGGAAAAATATTCCCAACAAGCAGTAAAAATAAAAACGGAGGAAAAATGACGCACCACATTAGAAGGAAAATATTACCTTTTACGGCAATAGTAGGTCAAGAGGACATGAAGCTTGCGTTGATTTTGAATGCGATAAATCCTGCGATAG
>CAZVRS010000073.1:0-5051 GCA_964630115.1 uncultured Candidatus Bathyarchaeia archaeon
TGGAAGAAGGCCCTGATAAGCTCGGGTGCCTCCGACTTCACCATAAGGTCCTACATAACCAGGGTCAAAGCCCTCTACAGGTGGGTCAACGGCGAGCTGCCAAGCTGGCTCAAGGCCGAGAAGGGGACCATATGGGAGCTCTACTCGAGCGGTGAGCACCTGAGGGACAAGATGGTGAGGCCCGAGGAGCTCGAGGCCCTGTTGGAGGCCTGTGGGAACCCGAGGGACAAGGCCATACTGGCCGTCCTGGCCGAGACGGGGCTCAGGATAGGAGAACTGCTCTCCCTCAGGCTGAGGGACGTGGAAGAACTGCCCGATGGCGCCTTCAGGCTCACCGTCCGTGGCAAGACGGGCCTGAGGACCGTGGTGGCCATAAGGTCGGCAGGCCTCTTGGCCGAGTGGCTGAGGGCCCACCCGAGGAAGGGGGACCCAGATGCCCCCCTCTGGACCACGCTCAGGAGGCCCCACGGCCCCCTTAGGCCCAAGGCGTTCAGGGAACACCTGCGCCACATAGCCCGCAGGGCTGGCCTAAAGAGGCCGATTCACCCGCATATGCTCAGGCACACACGCTTCACCCAGCTGGCCCGTGTTTTGACGGAGCAGGAACTCAAGGTCGTGGCCGGCTGGAGCAGGTCCAGCAGGATGGCCGCTGTCTACGTCCACTTATCGGGCCGTGATGCCGAGGCGGCCATGAGGAAGGCCCTGATGCTGGAGGGGGACCCACCTGGGCTTAATAAGAACGCACGGCCTAACCATGAGGGAGCTTGAGTTTGCCGAGGAGGTCGGGCGTCGCCTACGAGAGGGAGTTGGTGAAGGAGGCCTGGGAGAAAGGATTCTTCGCCATCCGCTCGGCTGGCTCTGGCTCTGGGACATCCGCATACCCGAAGCCCGATCTGCTCGTCTTCAGGCCGGGGGGAGTGATCGACGTGGTCCAGGTGAAGACCACGGGAAAGACGGACGTCAGGTTCAGGCCGGACTCATGGAGGGATGAGGTCCTCACGGCCAGGAGGCTCAGGGCCCTGGGCTTTGAGGTCAGGACCTGGCTGAAGTTAAAGATAAGGAAGGCCGGTAGGCCGAGGGAAGCCCTAATAAGGATAGATGGGCATGAGGGAGACACGCTGGTGGTCAAATATGACCCGAAGAGGGATAGGCTCTACTATGCCTGGGAGAAGAAGGGCCCATAAAAGGAGAGGGGAGCTCCGGGGGAGGCGTAGCTCAGGCCGAGTCGGGCAGCATTATCTTCACTATCCTCCTCTTCTCCAGCCTCTTTATGGCATCCAAGAACTCGCTGCGCTTGTGCCCATCTGCCTCCAGCCTCTCAAGCATGTCCTTTATCCTGGCCCTGCCCCGCCCCCTGATGTCGTTCCTCAAGAACTCCAGCACCGTCCTCTCTACCCTGCCGCACTTCCATGTGGTATCCCTAATCAGCACTACTATTCCCTCTAGTAATCTACGCCTCTCGCCCCTTGCCACCCTCTCCCCTGAACCTTTGATACCAAGTATTGCTTATAATCTTTTTTCACCGTTGTAGTGAATTCAGGGAAAAGTAGGAGGCACAAGGCTTTAATGCCTCGGCAGGCCGGGGGGATGAGGAAGCCATGCTCCCGATAAGGGACATAAATCCGGTCTCAAGGCCACCCATCATGACCAGGGCCTTATTGCTCATCAACGTGGCCTTCTTCGCCCCCATCTTCTGGGCCTTCATAACGGGGGACAGCGCCCTATACGCACGCCTCATCACGTCCCTGGGCCTCATCCCCCGCAAGCTCATGGCCCTCCAAGACCTATACACGCTCGTGACATCCATGTTCACGCACGCTGACCTGCTCCACATAGCAGGCAACATGCTATACCTCCACATCTTCGGGGACAACGTGGAGGACGTGCTCGGCAGGGCCCGCTTCGTGGTCTTCTACTTCATCTGCGGTTTCGCAGCCGCTTTCTCCCACGTCCTCATGTGCTACCTGACGGGAACGGGCCTGGACGTGCCGATAGTAGGGGCCTCGGGCGCCATATCGGGCATACTCGGGGCCTACGTGGTCTTCTTCCCCGGGGCACGGATACTGACGTTCGTGAGCTACCGGCCTTACCCGGTTGAGGTGAGGGCTGCCTATTACATAATGGCCTGGTTCTTATACCAGGCCGTGTGGGCAGCGGCCGTCCTGACCATGGGGCTCCAGGTCTCGGTGGCCTTCTGGGCCCACATAGGGGGCTTCTTGACGGGCCTCTTATTCGGCTTCCTCCTCAAGGAAGAAGTAAGGCTCAGGGCCCAGGAGAGGTCCTGGATAGGGTGGTGAGGTTGGGCTACAAACAAGTCCTAGTCATATTGAGCCCGGTCCTCGGGGCCCTGCTGCTCTGGTCGGCTTTCGTGCTGGCCCTGGGGACGTATCACCCGTTCTACGTGGTAGAAGGGGATAGCATGGAGCCCACCCTCCACGACGGGGACCTCGTGGTGGTCAAGAAGGCCAGCATAGAGGATGTCAAGGTGGGGGACGTGATAGTCTTCCACGAGCCCGGGGAGAGGTCGAAGATCATAATCCACAGGGTCGTAGGCCGGGTGGAGGTGAGAGGGCAGGTCTTCCTGAGGACGAAAGGCGATAACAACAGCAAGCCCGATCCCTGGCTCGTGTCGGAAGAAGACCTCATAGGCGTGGCTGTGGGCGGCCCAAGGCCCTTGAGGTTCCCGCTCGTCGGGAAAGTCGTCTTGTTCTTGAGGGGGCCGGTGGGCCTCTTCTCCCTGGCTGCTTTATACGCATTCTTCATCTACGAGGCCCTTAGGAGGGGAGGGGGTGCCGGGCGTGCTGAAGGGATACGTGGGTAAGGCCCTCATCGTGGACTTATCCAGGGGCAAGATGGCCGTCAGGGAGCTGGACGAAGGGCTGCTGAAGAAGCTGGTGGGCGGGAAGGGGCTAGGCGCCTGGTTCCTCCTGGAGGACCTGAGGCCCGGGATCGACCCCCTGGGGCCGGAGAACGAGATGATCTTCTTGACCGGGCCGGCCACGGGCACCCTCATACCCGGCTCTACGAAGACGGCCTGCGTCTTCAAGTCCCCCCTGACGGGCATATGGGGCGAGAGCTACTGCAGCGGCTCCCTGGGGCCCGAGATAAAGGCGGCAGGCTTCGATGCGGTCATCATAACGGGGAGGGCAGAAGAACCCGTGATGCTGGTGGTCGAGGACGGGGAAGCCGAGGTAAGGCCCGCAAAAGACCTCTGGGGCCTAGATGCCTTTGAGGCGGAGGACGCCATAAGGGAGGAGTTGGGCAAGGAGTTCAAGGTAGCCTACATAGGGCCAGCGGGCGAGAACCTGGTGAGGTTCGCATGCATATGCCATTCCAAAGGGCGTCAGTTCGGGAGGTGCGGCTGTGGAGCCGTCATGGGTTCTAAGCGCCTGAAGGCCATAGCCTTCCACGGGACGGGCGAGGTCGAGGTAGCGAGGCCGGATGAGGTCAGGGAGCTGGCCAAGGCCATAAGGGAGAAGGCCCGTGAGGTCCTGAGGGGCTTATCTGAATACGGGACGCCGGGCATAATGGCTAGGACGAACGCCACCGAGACGCTCCCGACCAAGAACTGGACGGAGGGGAGCTTCCCCGGCTACCCCAAGATAGGCCCGAAGGCGGTTAAAGAACGCCTCGTGGTGGCCTCCAAGGCCTGTCCCGGTTGCCCAGTCGGCTGCGGGAAGATATCCGAGGTAAAGGAGGGCCCCTACGCCTGCAGGGTCGAGGGGCCCGAGTATGAGACCTTGTTCGCCCTCGGCCCGCTCTGCTACAACGACAACCTGGAGTCCATAGCCAAGCTGAACGAGCTGTGTGATAGGCTGGGCTTGGACACCATATCGGCGGGCAACGTGATGGCCTTCGCCATGGAGTGCTACGAGCGGGGCATACTAACCAAGGAGGACACGGATGGCCTGGAGCTGACGTTCGGGAACCACGAGGCCATGATAGAGCTGACCAAGCGAATAGCCTTCAGGAAGGGGAAGCTGGGCGATCTCTTGGCCGAGGGCGTCGCAAGGGCCTCAAAGGCCATCGGGAAGGGTGCCGAGGAAATAGCGGTCCACGTGAAGGGCCTTGAGCCACCCGGTTATGACCCGAGGGGCCTGAAGGGCGTTGCCCTGGCCTACGCCGTATCGGCCAGGGGGGCCTGCCACCTAAGGCACGTGGCCTACAGGCCCAACCTAACGGGCCAGCACCCGTTCAAGCCCGGCGTTGAAGTGGACAGGTTCTCATACGAGGGGCAGGCCGAGATGGTGGTGGAGCTTGAGGACTTCTACGCCCTGGTGGACAGCCTGATAATATGCCGTTTCCTCTGCCTGCCGACCATAGGGCCCGTCCTGTGGGACGAGCTCAGGGCCATATACACGGCCGTCACGGGCCTCGAGGTGAAGGCCGAGGAGTTCAGGGCCATCGGGGCCAGGATAAACGACTTGGTGAGGTGGTTTAACGTGAGGGAAGGCGTGAGCAGGGAGGACGACAGGCTGCCTAGGAGGTTCTACGAGCACCCGGTCGGGGGACAGGTGGTCGATGAAGATGCCTTCGAGCGCATGCTCGACGAGTATTACGCCCTGAGAGGCTGGGATGAACGGGGGAAGCCCCCCTTGTGAACGCCTCAGCTGGCTCCCTCTCCGACACCTATGGCCGTGAGAAGCTCTTGGTGCCAGAGGAGTTCTTTGGTAATGGTGGGCCGGCCCGGATTTGAACCGGGGACCTCCTCCGCGTGAGGGAGGCGTCCTACCAGGCTAGACCACCGGCCCCAGTTCTGAGGCCCACGGGGGCCTAGATAAGCCTATCGGGCCTTAGGGCCCTTACCTCCTGCTCCTCTCCATCCTCTTCCAACGTAGGTTCTTGCTCCTGCAGCGCCTGCACTTGGTGGCCGTGGGTGCGTTCCTGGCCCCGCACTCACGGCATATCTTGACCCTCAGCCTGCGGGCCTGTGCTATGGCTATCTTCACCGGGTCCCTGAGCGGCATGGCCCTTCCTCTCCAGGGGGCGTGGAAGACCGCCCTTTATATACTTGCGTCTCAGCCAGACATGGCCGACTTATAAGCTGGCCC
>CAZVRS010000074.1:0-4996 GCA_964630115.1 uncultured Candidatus Bathyarchaeia archaeon
ATTACGTGGCCGACGGGCTGGTCCGGACGGAGTTCGTGGCCGTCGAATCCGAGCATTCTGCCCTATCGGCCTGCGTGGGTGCCGCCGCCGCTGGCGCAAGGGCCTTCACGGCCACGGCGAGCCAGGGCTTGGCCCTCATGTGGGAGATACTATACATAGCATCAAGCATGAGGCTCCCGATAGTCATGGTCATAGTGAACAGGGCCCTATCGGCCCCGATAAACATACACTGCGATCACTCGGACGCCATGGGGGCCCGTGATTCAGGCTGGATACAGCTCTTCTGCGAGAACTGCCAGGAGGCATACGACACGACCATCCAGGCCTGGCGCATAGCCGAGCACCCGGACGTCCAGCTGCCCGTGATGGTGTGCCTCGACGGCTTCGTGGTGTCCCACACCCTCGAGGACATAGAGGTCCTGCCCGACGAGGCCGTGAGGAAGTTCGTGGGCGAGAGGCCGCTCGTCAAGGTGGCGGGCCACGAGGGCGAGGTGCCCTACAGGCTCGACCCGACGGGCAGGGAGCCCTTGAGCATGGGGACCTTCGCCATGTATGACCTATACTTCGAGTATAAGCGCCAGCAGGAGGAAGCCATGAGGGCTGCCCTCAAGGTCATAGAGGAGGTCGGGCGTGAATACGGCGATCTCACGGGCCGCTACTACGGCCTGATCGACCCGTATAGGCTGGAGGATGCCGAGGTGGCCATAGTAGGGCTCGGGAGCTCCATGGGGACGGCCAAGGACGCCGCCGACGAGCTACGTGACGAGGGCATCAAGGCTGGCGTGCTGAGGATAAGGTCCTTCAGGCCCTTCCCGACCGAGGCCGTGAGGGAAGCCCTCAAGGGCGTCAAGGCCGTGGCGGTCATGGACAGGGCCCTCAGCTTCGGTGGGCCAGCTGGCCCGCTCATGATGGATATGGCAGCTGCCTTCTACGGCATCAGGGGAGGGCCCGTGATGCTGAACTACATATACGGCCTAGGGGGCAGGGACATATCCACGGATGACTTCAAGGACGTGGCCCGTGATGCCTTAAGGGCGGCTGAGGAAGGGGTGGAAGGCGTGCCCGTCAAGTTCGTGGGGGTGAGAGGGTGAAGGCCGTGTCGGTCCCCACGACCCTGAGGGAGATAGCAGATCGCCCAGACATGCTATACCAGGGCGTCAGGACCTGCTCGGGCTGCGGTGCCTCCCTGATAGCCAAGCTGGTCCTGAAGGCCATCAGGAGGCCCGTGGTGGTCGTGTCGGCGACCGGCTGCCTTGAGGTCGCCACCAGCATACTGCCCTACACGTCCTGGAAGGTCCCCTGGATTCACAACGCCTTCGAGAACGCAGCCGCTACCGCATCGGGCATAGAAGCCGCCTACAAGGCCATGGCCAAGAAGGGCCTGATAAAAGAGGTGCCGGACATAGTGGTCCTAGCGGGCGATGGAGGGACCTACGACATAGGCTTCCAGTCCCTCTCGGGCGCCCTGGAGAGGGGGCACGACTTCCTATACGTGCTGTATGACAACGAGGCCTACATGAACACGGGAATCCAGCGCAGCGGTGGGACGCCAAGGCACGCCTGGACCACCACTTCTCCGGCTGGCAGGGTGCTCAAGGGCAAGCCGGAGACGAAGAAGCCCATAGCCCTCATAGCGGCAGAACACCGCATACCGTATGTGGCAACGGCCTCTCCATCGGAGCCCCACGACCTCATGAGGAAGGTCAGGAAGGGCCTAGAAGTAGATGGGCCAGCCTTCCTCCACGTGATATGTCCTTGCCCGAGGGGCTGGCGCTTCGACCCATCTCTGAGCATAGAGGTGGCCCGCCTGGCCGTGAGGACGTGCTTCTTCCCGCTCTGGGAGTGCTACTGGGAGGACGGCGACATGGTGCTCGAGCTTACCGGGTCGAGCAAGCTGATAGCAGAGGTCCCGGAGCTCAAGTTGCCCGTGGAAGCCTACCTGGCCGTCCAGGGCAGGTTCGCCCACCTCTTCAAGCCGGAGAGGATGGAGCCCTTGATAAGGCAGATACAGGCCGACGTGGACGCCAACTGGAAACTACTATTAAGAAGGGCGGGCATGGCGTGAGGAGGTGGGCCCATGACGGTCAAAACCGAGCTGTTGGGGTTCGAGGAAACGCTTGGCGAGAAGGTCGTAAAGGCTGGCTTGTGTGCTGGCTGTGGCTCCTGCGTCCTGAACTGCCCCTTCTGGGTCATAGGGTTCAGGGATGGCAAGCCCACGCTCATAGATGAGTGCCCGGTCTGTGGCGTGTGCGCCCAGGTCTGCCCGAGGTATAGCTTTGACGTGGGAGCCGTCGAGGAATTCGCCTTCGGGAGGCCCCGCAGGGCCGATGAGGAATTCGGGGTCGTCAAACGCATGGTCCTCGCCAGGTCAAAGGACCCAGAGGTCCTAAAGGTCTGCCAGGATGGCGGGCTCGTCTCCTCCCTGCTCATAACGGCCGTCCAAGAGGGCTTGGTCAAGGGTGCCGTCCTCTCGGGCGTGAAGGAAGGCGTGCCATGCTACCCGGACATGCGTGTGGCCTATTCGAAGGCGGAGATACTGGCCTGTGCGGGCAGCAGGTATGCCTTCTCGGACAAATTGGTCTTCGGGACGGGCATAGCAGGCGCCTTCTGGATGGCCGATAAATCGAGATATGCCTTCGTGGGCCTCCCGTGCCAGGTCCAGGCCGTGAGGCTCATGCAGATGCTCCCAAACCCGCCCGTGAACTGGTCGGAAGCCATAAGGTATGTGATAGGCCTGTTCTGCACCGAGACCTTCACGTATGATGGCCTAAAGGCCTACCTGGCCAGCCAGGGCATCGGGCTCAAGGACGTGAGGAAGATGAACATAAAGGCAGGGAAGCTCTTGGTCGAGTTCAGGACGGGCGAGGTCAGGGAGCTGCCCCTAGAGCCCCTGATGGAGCACAGGAGGGAGGGCTGCGAGGCCTGCTGGGATTTCTCGGCCGAGTTCGCAGACATATCTGTCGGGAGCCTGGGCCTCGAGGGCTGGAACATAGCCCTGATAAGGTCCGAGAAGGGAGAAGAACTCTTTGAGGCAGCCGTGAAGGCGGGCATGCTCGAGACGAGGCCCGTGGAAGAAGAGCCCAACGTCCTCAAGGTGCTTAGGAGGCTCACGAGGAGGAAGAAGAGGAGGGCCGAGGCCAAGAAGGCCTGAGGCCCTCCTAAGGCTTTATAAAAGGTCGCTTCCACGCCCCCCTAGTGGGGTTCTTGAGGGAAGCCGAGATAGCCTACGACTCCGTCATAGTGAGGTTCGGCTCGGAGATAGGCGTGAAGAGCAAGCCCGTGAGGCTTAGGTATGAGAAACTCGTGGCCAAGCACGTCAGGAAGGCCCTCAAGGTGCACGGCATACCTTTTGACCGAGTGGAGCATTCTTTCGGCAGGCTATACGTTAAGACGCCCGAGGCCGAGGAAGCCTCGAAGGTGATATCTTGCGTCTTCGGCGTCTCATCTACGTCCCCAGCCCTCTCGACCAGCTCATCGTTGGAGGACATAGTTGACCGAGGGCTGGAGGTAGCCAGGTCCGTGTTGGAGCCGGCCTCCACTTTCGCCGTGAGGTGCAGGAGGGTCGGGCAACACCCATACACGAGCATGGACGTGTGCAGGCTCCTGGGCGAGCGCATCCTGGCCGAGCTAGGCCACATGGGCCTGAAGGTCGACTTGGAGGCCCCGGACAAGACGGTGTTCGTCGAGGTGAGGGATGAGGAAGCCTACATCTACACGGCCGTCAAGGAGGGCGTCGGAGGCTACCCGCTGGGCGTCCAGGGCAAGGTCATCGGGCTCCTGAGCGGCGGCATAGACTCGCCCGTGGCCTGCTGGCTGGCCATGAGGAGGGGCTGCTTGGTCGTGCCCGTCCACTTCGACATAAGGCCCTTCACGGACGACCGGCTGATCGAGAAGGCCCTTGAGCTGGCCCGTATCTTGTCCGGCTGGAGCCTGGGGGCCATCAAGCACTTATACGTGGTGCCCTTCGGGCAGATCCTCGAGCAGATCAAGGCCAGTTGCCCGGAGAAGCTGATTTGCGTTCTCTGTAAGAGATTCATGTATAGGATAGCCGAGCAGCTCGCCCTTCGTGAGGGAGCTGACGGCCTCGTAACGGGCGATGCCATAGGGGAGCAGGCGAGCCAGACGCTCAAGAACATGAAGGTCATAGATGCGGCCCTCACGTCCCTGCCCGTCCACAGGCCCCTGTTATGCTTCGACAAGGCCGAGACGGTTCGGCTGGCCAGGAGGATAGGGACCTACAGCGCCTCCTCTAGGCCGGATGCCGGTTGTTCCGCCGTGCCCAAGAAGCCCACGACGGCTGCGGGCCTGAGGGAGGTATTGGAGGCCGAGCAGGCCCTTGACGTAGAAGGCCTGGTCCATGATGCCCTCTCGAGGGCCGAGAGGAAGAAGGTCGAGGGCCCCCTCCCGTTCCCGAAGAGATATTAAGCACCCACCGGCCTCCATGGGAGAGGCGCCGATATGGTCAAGATGCCCAAGGAGCTATTGGACATGGTGAAGGAGAAGCACATAGCGGCCCTGGCCACCGTCGGTCCAGATGGAGTGCCCAACGTAAGCCCAAAGGGCTTCACATACCTGGATGAGGAGACCCTGGCCTACGTGGACATATACTCGGCCAGGACGCTCGATAACATAAGGGCGAACCCGAGGGTGGCCGTCGCCATATGGGACAACCAGTCCGTCACGGGCTTCCAGGTCAAGGGGACGGCCACCATACACGGGCCAGGGGACCCGGTCTATGAGGAGGTCGTGGCCAGATACATAAGGGCTCACCACCCGGACGGGCGTGGCGTGCCAGAACGCATGTTCGTCGTTACCATAAGAGCCGAGGAGATATACTCCCTGAGGCCGTCCGACAGGGGCAAGCGGCTGGCCTGATGGGACAAGGGTTAAATTGACCCCGGCTGGCAATCCAGGGGGCAAGCCCCGGTAGCTCAGCCCGGTCAGAGCGGCGGCCTCGTAAGCCGTTGGTCGGGGGTTCAAATCCCCCCCGGGGCTC
>CAZVRS010000075.1:0-4977 GCA_964630115.1 uncultured Candidatus Bathyarchaeia archaeon
TAGTCGGCCACCACACGTATGTAGCCCTTCAGGGCCTCGTCGAGCTCCGGGTCGCCCGTGTCGACCCTCAGGGCCCTGAGGCCCCTCAGCTTGCTCTTCGTGGCCACGACTATTATGTTGTCGAGCCCAACGGCCCTTATGACCTTGGGGCTTATCTGCTGGTTTCCCCGCCCGAATATGAAGCCCTGCCCACCTATGGGCGTCACTATTATCTTCGCCTTCCTGCCCCTCACCAGCTCCAGTATCTTGGCCTCGTTGGCGTCCTTGGCCAACAGCTTGCCATCGCACACCACGTCAACGCCCAGCAGGGTCTTCTCCAGGCCCAGGAGCTCCATTATGGGCTTGGTGGTGGTCCCGGGCCCTATTATGTATATCACGCCCGGCTCCATTTCCTCAACGACCTGCCTGGCTATGGCCAGCTTGTTCTCCTCCTCGTCGGGCGTGGTGGGGCTGGCCAGCTTGACATCTTGGACCAGCTCTGGCTCGTAGGGGACCAGCAGGTAGCCATACAGGCGGGCCGATAAACGGCCGGACCTGAAGGCTTCTTCATCCACGTCCATCACTTCTGCCTCCCTGACCGGCAGCTCGCCCGACAGGAAGCCCATGGCCACCCTGGCGGCTGCCCTCGGGTTGACGGCGAAGACGGCGCTGTGCATCTTGACGCCCGTCGGCACGCCCAGGACGGGCACCTCACGGTCAACGGCGTCCATGACGTCCCTGGCCGTCCCGTCCCCACCGCAGAAGACGAGCAGGTCGGTCCCGTATTCGACCATGGCCTTGGCTATGGCCTTCGTGTCTTCTGCCGTCGTCTTCTCCTTCCTCTGCCCGAAGACAACGGGCTTGTAACCGCACTCCAGGGCCTCCAGCTCGCCCATCAGGCCAGCACCAGCCAGGAGTTCTACCTTGTTCTTCATGGGCGAGAAGGCCCTCAGGAACTCCTTGGCCCTGCCGGGCGCCACGGGCTTGGCGCCCAGCTCTATGGCCTTCCTCAGGATTTCCTCGCCATCCGTCCCCTTTAGGCCGACGGCCCCACCCATGCCGGCTATCGGGTTCACGATCAGGCCCAGCCGGGGCTGGCCCGTGTGCTCCATGGCCCTTTAAGAAGGCACCAGGGGCACTTAAGCTGGCCTCAGGGGACCTTAAGGACCACGAGCTCCCTAGTAAGGCCGGAGTGGACGAAGTAATAATGGGCCTCCACGAGTTCCAGGCCCGCCTCAGGGGCCATGTCGGCCACCCCGAGCTGGCTCGGCGCAGCGATACAGGCCATCTTGCCCTCCTCGAGGAGCTCGGGCAACAGGGCCAAGAGGCCCTCGTAGATGTCCCTGACCTCCAGGCCAGCCGTGGAAGCCGAGCGGCCGTATGGCGGGTCTGTCGCTATCCTGTCGGCCTTCCTGAAGGGCGGCCTCAAGGCATCTGCGGCCAACACGCCCTCCGGCTCGAGGCCGAAGAACCTGAGGTTCAGGAGGCAGCCGAAGGCCATCCTTGCGTTTATGTCGCAGCCAAGGATGCGGCAGCCCAGGAGGCCAGCTTCTATCAGTATGCTGCCCGTCCCGCAGAACGGGTCAAGCAGGAGTTCCCCGGGCCTAGAGCGGGCCAGGTTGACCATGCACCTCGCCAGCTTGGGCATCATGGCCGTTGGGTGGAAGAAGGGCCTCTTCGAGGGCCTCCTTTCCGTGAAACCGGGCCTCACGACCTCGGAGAGCTTAAGGCCCAAGAAGAACATGCCTTCCGTCAGGACGCCCAAGAACTCCACGTCCGGCCTGGCCAAGTCGACCTTAAGGTCCTCGACGGCCCTGAAGACCACCGAGCCCAGCTTGGCCTCCAGGTCCATCACGCTTATGTCCGGGGAGGCCCCCCTCACACGCCTTATCCTTATCCTGAAGCTCTGCCCTGGCCTCACGAACTCCCAGAAGGGCACGTCGGATGCAGCCCTCAGTATTTCCTCCTCCTCCGCCCTGCTGGACGCTAGCTCGAGGCAGCAAGCCCTCGTGAAGGCCGTCCTGTGGATGAGCTGGGGCGCCCTTCTTCGATCGCACTTCAGCCTGGAGAGCTGGGCCAGCTCGCCCAATACCTCGTATCTCACGCCGGAGGCTTCTAGAACGGCCTTCAGTTCAGCTTGGGGCAGCGTCGGGTGCTCTCCAGATAAGAGGAAGAACAGGACTGCTTCTTCTCCCTCAGAGCTCATTCCTTAACTCCCTTGCCAACAGGCCGGCTATGGACACCACGCTCACGGGGCTCGGGACGCTATCCGTCCCTATGACGCCATCGCAGCCGGAGGCAAGTATGCGCTTGAGGGCGTCCTTCACGAGGAGCGGGTGGGTGCAGGCCGCATATACCCTGGAGGCCCTCTGCTTCTTCAGGACCTCGAGGGCAGCTATGACCGTCCCGCCCGTGCTTATCATGTCGTCGAATATTATTACCGTCCGGCCGGAGACATCGAGCGTCTTCTCCTCGACCTTGACCTCACCCGTTATACGGCTCCTCTCCTTCTGGAGCCAGCCGAAGCCATCTCCCAGCGTCCTGCTGGCCCTCTCGGCCAACTCTAGGGCCCCCCTGTCGGGAGCCAGGGCGAAGGCGCCCCTCAGACCCTTCTCGTCTGCCATGTAGCGGGCCAAGGTGTCTATGGCCGATACGTTCACGACCTCCATGCCCAGGGCCCTGAGGGCTTCATCGCTGTGGGCATCAACGGTTATCAGCTTGTCCACGCCAGCCGCCTTCAGCAGGCGCCCGACGGTCCTTATGCTTATGGCCTCGCCGGGCAGGAAACGCTTGTCCTGCCTTGCGTAAGCCAGGTAGGGCACGACGGCTATGACCTTCTCGGCACCGAGGTCCTTGGCCGTATCGGCTATGAGGCAGAGCTCCATGAGGTGCTTGTCCTGGGGAGGGTAGGTGGACTGGACTACGGCTACCGTCTCGCCCTCCACGGAGCCGTCAAAACGCACGTAGGACTCGCCGTCCGGGAAGAGCTTGTATTCCATCTTGACGGCTTCGACGCCCAGCTTCTCGGCTACCTTGAGGCCCAGCTCCTTCGAGGCAGGACCTGGTATGACCTTCATGCCGACACCACTTGACCTTACGGGCAGCGAGGGGGTTAAAATGCCCTTCGCCGGAGGCGATGAAAAGGAGGGCCTCCCAAGCGCCGGATTTCCTCACGGCTGCCGCTCGGCTCGTGGCGTATCGGTCATCGGCGCCCTGAAGGGGCCCGCCGGGGCCTTAAATCCCTTAGGCAGATTGACCCCTGGCCTTGAGCAGTTCCTCCAGTATCTCCTTGGCCCTGTCCATGCGTATGACGCCTTCCTCCACCATCCTCTGGACCACCAAGTCAACTAGCTCGCCTTTGGCGCCGACGCTTATGGCTATGTTGCGGGCGTGGAGCTTCATGTGGCCCCTCTGTATGCCCTCCGTGGCCAGGGCCCTCAGGGCAGCCAGGTTCTGGGCCAGGCCGACGGCGGCCATGACTTCTGCCAGCTCCCGGGCCGTCTTCACGCCGAGTATCTTCAGGGCTATGCGGGCGACCGGGTGGACCCTCGTGGCACCACCCACTATGCCGACGGCCATGGGCATCTCGAGCGTCCCGACCAGATCGCCATCTTCGTTCTTCTCCCAGGTCGAGAGGGGTTTGTAATGGCCGCCCAGGGCAGCGTAAGCGTGGGCGCCTGCCTCTAAGGCCCTGTGATCATTGCAGGTCGCAAGGGCGACGGCTATGACGCCGTTCATTATGCCCTTGTTGTGCGTGGCCGCCCTGAACGGGTCGGCAGCCGCAAAAGCCCATGCATCCACTATGGCGTCTACGACTTCCTCGCCGCCCACCGCTTCCTTGTCCACCGTGACCCATGCCCTGGCCAGCCTCTTGACCGCCAGGTTAGATATTATGCGTAGCAGGACACGGCCGCCCGTTATGCGCTCTATGAGGGGTGCCACGGCCTCGGCCATGGTGTTGACCGCATTAGCGCCCATAGCGTCCTTGCAGTCCACGTAGAGCTCCACTATGAGCATCTTGCCCCTGGGCGTGTCTATGACCTTAGCACCGACGTCCTTGACGCCGCCCCCTAGCTTGACCAGTATCGGGTCCTTCTCGTTCGCCTTCTCGGCTATCTCGTCCTTGTGGGCCAGCACCTCCATCCTGGCATGATACGGGTCCCTGACGCCGACGACCTGTATCTGCCCTATCATTATGGAGTCCATGCAGGTGGCGAATATGCCGCCCTTCGAGCGGCACATCCTGGCCCCGTTGGAGGCAGCTGCGACCACGGAGGGCTCTTCTATGACCATCGGGACCAGGTATTCACGGCCATTTATGAGGAAGTTCGTGGCTATTGCGAACGGCATGGCCATCATGCCTATGACGTTCTCTATCATCCTGTCTGCTATGGACGGGTCCAGGCCCTTCTCCGGCCTCCTGAGCATCTCGGCCTCCTCGTCCGATAGGCCGACGAGCTCCTGGACCTTCTTCAGCCTCTCCTCCATGCTCAGCTTGTAGAAGCCCGGCAGCCTGGACGTTTCCACGGGCATTCGACCACCGACGAAGGCATGTTCGTCAACTGTTTATTACGCTTTCGGCAAGCGGGAGCTGGGCCGGGCCTCGCCGGGGTTCGTGGGTTCAGCACCGGTCAGCACGGCCAAGCTGAGGTCATCGGCCCGGGCCCACGTCAGGGAGATGAGGAATCCCTTAAAACCCTGAGGGCTCAGTAAGGCCCGAGGAGGGCCGGTCGTCTAGCCTGGTAGGACGCCTCCCTCGCACGGAGGAGGTCCCGGGTTCAAATCCCGGCCGGTCCACCATCTTTTCCTTTAACATTGAGGCTTCTCGCCCTACCAGGCTGTAGAGCATCTTGTGATAGAGCCGACGAGGGCAACGCACACTATCCCGTTTGCGAGAGGCTTCAACCTCTCCACGGCCGCCGAGAGGGCCCTGGCGTAGGGCTCCGGTAGCTCGTCCAATAGTTCCTCGGGCAGCCTCAATCCGTGCCGCCCGAGCCA